>JBKHER010000060.1:0-11217 GCA_046540715.1 Halothece sp. | reverse complement strand
GGCTTGTCAGCCCCGTCATTTCCTCACGATTGGTCTTGTCGTTTAAATGCGTGACCCCCTATTCCTCATGATGATTAATGGGTTGGCCACAATGGGGGCAAATTTGAGTTGAATCCTGTCGTTTTTTCTCTTTTCTGGCTTGTAACTCCTCGGAAAAACCTGAGGCTAAAATGCCAGCAGGTAGGGCAAATAAACCAATGCCTAGAATGGCTAAAACTGCTCCTAAAATACGACCGACTAGGGTGACGGGATAAACATCCCCATAGCCGACTGTGGTTAAAGTAATTGTTCCCCACCACATGGCTTCAGGGATGCTGGAAAAGGCTTCTGGCTGGGCTTCGTGTTCAGCAAAATAAATCATGCTAGAGGCAACAGCGAGTAAAATTGAGAGAACAAATAAAGATAGCAGTAATTCCTCTTGTTTGAGGCGTAACACTCGACCTAAAATTTTTAAGGAATCCGTATAACGATTTAATTTTAAGACTCTAAATAAGCGTAATAGGCGTAAACTTCGCCCGACTCGGAATTGAGGAGAGAGTAAGGGCAAATAAAAGGGTAAAATTGCTAATAAGTCAACTAACGCAAGGGGCGTTATCATGTAGCGGAGTCTTCCCCAAAGAGGATGTCGATATGCAGTTTTAACGGTGCAACTCCAAATTCTTAAAATATATTCTACTGTAAAGAAGGCAATGGAAAACCCCTCAAAGGCTTGAAATAAGCCCTGATATTTTTCATATAAGGAATCAACAGTTTCTAAAGCTACTGCGACGACATTGAGGAAGATTAATCCTAACAAAAAAATATCAAATCCTTTGCTCAATGGGTCATTACTTTCAGCTAAATCTAGCGTTTTACAGACTCGATATTTAAGGGAAAAATGAAGACGTTTCATGATTTAGTTATTACCTGTCCAGTTGTCTAAGACATCTTTTATCAAAACTTCCTGAAACCAAATTTGAACAACGACAGTTAATGGAAGAGCTAAAAATAAACCTAAGAAGCCGAAGAAAGTGGCAAAAAAAACTTGTGCTAGTAATGTAAATGCAGGAAACAAAGAAACCTGTTGCTTCATGATTAAGGGGGTAAAGATACTCCCTTCCAGTTGTTGCAGGATAATATAGAGGATTAAAACGGCTAAACTTTTCCAAGGGCTATCTAGAAGCGCGATCGCCATAGGCGGAATAACGCTTAAAACTGCCCCAAAATTAGGAATAAAAGTCAAAATTCCTGTTAACATTGCTTGGGCTAAAGCCAGATCAATTTCTAGCACTGATAAAATAATAAAACTGGCAAATAGGAGAAACGTAATACTAAATAAAGTTCCCACTAGCCACCCTTGTAATGCCTTTTCACACAACAACAAAATTTCATCTACCCGCCGTCGATAAAAAGAGGGAAAAAGACGAATAAATCCTTTGCGGTAAGGAGTGGGATCAGCAAGTAACATAATAGTTAACACTAAAACCAGTAAAATATTGAGAATGATACCAACCGTAGTAGAGAAAAAAGTAAATCCTCCGCCTAATAAGCGATTAAATATCGGCTGAATCTGTTGGTTGATTTGTTCAATAGTTGGCAAAAATTCTAATAACTCAGGAGATAAACGCTCTTCTAGTAAAATTAGCCAATCATTTAATTGAGCAATTCCCTGAGGAACTAATTCAATTAATTGTTCTAATTGTTCAAAAAGTGGGGGAACAATCACCCAAACAAAAGTAATTGTTAAAACTAGTAAAATCAAGACAGAGAGAGCAACTGCTAACCATCGTTGAATTTTAAGCGTTTGAAATCTTATCACTAAAATATTAAGGGCATTAGCAAGTACAATAGCTGTAAAAACTAAAAGAATTAGCTGTCTAATTTGCCAAAGAATATACAATGACACTGTAAGAGCAACAATTCCCATCCATTTTCCTAAAGTCACACCAATTCACCTTCATCATTCAGCTTGTAAAAACCTTCGCCACAATACCATTCCTAGAATAACAGCAGGCATAAACACAATGGCAATTGCTAGACTTCCCGATGGGTTTAGCTCAAAATACGGTGCGAGTAACTTGATAAACGTTGAAATAATTGCAGAAAGTAAAAATACCTTAAGAATAAATGCCACTTCCATTGAATAAAAACCTTTGCTACTAATTTATTAAAATTGAGTAATTATTTAGCCTCAATTAATTACGCATTCTATTTTTAATGAAGCTCACTAGCTGATTCATTTGTTTTTGCATTTTATCCATTTGACTTTGCATAGTTTCCACTTTCTTGGTCAGTTTTGCTACCTGTGCTTTTAGTGCTTCAACATCATTTTCCCCTTCTGTAGCTGGAGTAGCTTCTGGGGTAGCCTCTGGTTTTTGGCGAGGAATTTTCGTTCTTGCTTCTTTAATTGCTTTGACGAGTTGTTCTCGTTCAAAGGGTTTTTCAACGAAGGCAAAATGTTCAAAAGGTTCAGAGATCTTTTCCGTTACTTCTTCCTTTCGCCCTGACATTAAAACTAGGGGAATTCGTTTGAGCTTTGGATCATTTTGAATTTCTTGATAAACCTCCCAACCGCTTTTTTTCGGGAGGAGAAAATCTAAAATAATCAGTTGTGGGGGTTGGGATTGAATGAGATCAAGCCCTTCTTTTCCGTCTCTAGCTTCAACAATTTCGACATTTCCTGAGGGCAACATATCCTTAACCCGCATTCTGATCATTTTGCTGTCATCAATGACTAGGATTCTTTGTGACATTTTTTTATATTTCTCCTTAACTGAATGAACAACAGATTTGGCTTCAAGCCTTTTGACCTTCCTAGGAGGGAAGATCACACTAGGCTAAGAGAATAATACCCCTTAGTTTAGCCTGAACTGGCATTGCTTTCATGAAATAGCACCCATCTAAAGTCATCTTGACTGCTCAAAATCCTAAGTTCCCCAACCGTCATCCCTTTGTTCGGTATCCAGCACTTTTTAAGCATCCCGATAACTCCCCAGAATAGAGGGTAGAACTTAAAATTCCAGATTAAAGAATTTATTGTAGCAAGTTAAGGGAGAAAATTTCTTATGGCAAAAGTAGTAGGCATTGACTTAGGAACAACCAACTCCTGTGTGGCTGTTATGGAAGGGGGCAAACCCACAGTTATTTCCAACGCAGAAGGCTTCCGCACTACCCCCTCCGTGGTCGGTTATGCCAAAAACGGCGATCGCCTAGTAGGGCAAATCGCCAAGCGTCAAGGGGTAATGAACCCAGAAAACACCTTCTATTCCGTTAAGCGCTTCATTGGTCGCAAAGCAGACGAAATTGAAGAAGAAGCCAAGGAAGTTTCCTATAGTGTAACCCGTAGCGGTGATAACGTTAAACTAGAATGTCCTAACCAAGATAAGCAGTTTGCCCCAGAAGAAATTTCGGCGCAGGTACTACGGAAGCTAGTAGAAGATGCCAGTAAGTATCTAGGAGAAGATGTTACTGAAGCAGTAATCACAGTTCCCGCTTACTTTAATGACTCCCAACGTCAAGCAACCAAAGATGCAGGTAAAATTGCTGGCTTAGATGTCAAACGGATTATTAACGAGCCAACCGCTGCCTCTTTAGCTTATGGTTTAGACAAGAAAGAAAACGAGACAATTCTCGTCTTTGACTTAGGCGGTGGAACCTTTGACGTTTCCATCTTAGAAGTGGGCGATGGTGTTTTTGAAGTCTTAGCAACATCTGGTGATACCCACCTCGGGGGTGACGATTTTGATAAGAAAATTGTTGACTATCTCGCTGAAGAATTCAAAAAACAAGAAGGCATTGACCTCCGCAAAGATAAGCAAGCCCTACAACGCTTAACTGAAGCAGCAGAAAAGGCAAAAATTGAACTTTCTAGCGTTAGTCAAGCGGATGTGAACCTCCCCTTCATCACTGCGACTCAAGAGGGGCCAAAACACCTCGACATGAGCTTAACTCGGGCTAAGTTTGAAGAAATTTGCTCTGACTTAATTGACCGTTGTAGTGTACCTGTAGAAAACGCCCTCAAAGATGCCAAAATTGATAAGGGTAAAATTGATGAAATCGTCATGGTAGGCGGTTCAACTCGCATCCCGGCAGTTCAAGAATTAGTGAAAAGCAAGTTAGGAAAAGACCCTAACCTTAGCGTTAACCCTGATGAGGTAGTTGCCATTGGGGCGGCTATTCAAGGGGGTGTTCTCTCGGGTGAAGTTAAAGACATTCTCCTCCTTGACGTTACACCACTCTCTTTAGGGGTAGAAACCCTTGGCGGTGTCATGACAACCATGATTGAGCGTAATACCACTATTCCCACTAAGAAGCAGGAAACCTTCTCGACTGCAGTGGATGGTCAAACTAATGTGGAAATTCACGTACTGCAAGGGGAGCGCGAATTTGCCAAAGATAACAAGAGCCTAGGAACTTTCCGGTTAGATGGCATTCCCCCAGCGCCTCGTGGTGTGCCTCAAATTGAGGTAACTTTCGATATTGACGCAAACGGTATTCTCAACGTTACTGCGAAGGATAAAGGTAGCGGCAAAGAGCAGTCCATTAGCATTACTGGTGCTTCTACCCTTCCCGAAGAAGAAGTGGAACGCATGGTGGATGAAGCTGAGAAAAATGCCGAGGAAGACAAGCAACGTCGTGAAAAAATCGAGCGGAAAAATCAAGCCGACTCCTTGGTTTATCAAGCTGAGAAGCAAATCAATGAACTCGGTGATAAAGTTCCCAGTGAAGAGAAAAGCAAGGCTGAGAACCTAATTAGTCAACTCAAGGAAGCGGTTTCTCAAGAAGATGATGAACAAATTCAGAAACTGACACCTGAATTGCAACAGGTTCTGTATAGCATCGGTTCTAGCGCTTATCAGCAAGATGGCGGTGCTGCGGCTGGTGCAACAGGTACCGATACTACGGGCGGAGATACCACTGGTGGTTCATCTGAGTCTAGCAGTAAGTCTGATGGCGATGATGTCATTGACGCTGAATTCTCTGAAACTAAGTAACAAGCACCCATTTTTCGGATAAACTGGCGGGGGGCAAATCGCTCCCCGTCTCCATTTTGTTACAATGTTAGTTCGGAATTTGATGCTAGGAGGATAGTAGGAATGACAAAACGGACGCTATGTGGAACTCGATTAAAGCAAAAACGGAAGTCTGGTTTTCGCGCCAGAATGCGGACTCGTAATGGTAGAAAGGTGATTAATGCTCGTCGAAATAAAGGTCGGGCGCGTTTATCGGTTTAGATTGAGCGGTTTTGGTAGTGGGCTTACCAAAGGCAAATCGGCTCAAACATCCCAAGGAGTTTAAAACGGTTTACCAGAAAGGAGGACGCACTTCTGGAAAATATTTGATCCTTCGCACTTGGAAACCGATTACTGAGAGTTCGGGGGAGACTTCTCTCCCACCAACTCAAGTGGGAATTTCCATTAGTCAAAAGGTGAGTAAAAGAGCCGTGGTGAGAAATCGCATTAAACGCCAAGTGCGAGCAATTATGCGATCTTTTCTCCCCGAATTGCCATCGGGGTGGAAAATTGTGGTGATTGTTAAGCCTCAAGCCCAAGGATGCAAATATGAAGATTTTTTGCGAGAATTAAGACAGTTATTAATCAAATCAGAGGTGTTATATGGGGATTAAAGAAACGGTTTATTATGAAGGGGGTCCTCACGTTGGGGATTTAATTATTAATGGTTTGCTGGGTTTGACGGTCATTTGTTTGCCGTTTACAGTGGGCGCAATTGTTCGAGCGTTATGGTTGCGGTATCGAATTACAGATCGGCGACTTTCAGTAATTGGAGGGTGGCGTGGGCGCGACCAAACGGATGTGGTTTATACGGAAATTACCAAATTAGTGAAAATTCCTCGGGGCATTGGCTTATGGGGAGATATTATTTTAACCTTGAATGATAAAAGTCGCTTAGAAATGCGAGCAGTTCCCCGATATCGACAACTTCATGATTATATTGCTGATAAAGTGGCTAATAAAACCGGAAAACCCTTAGAAGCAATTACAACTCGTTAAATTGGTAACAGAAGGGGTAACGAATCAAAACAAGATTCGATACATTGAAACAGAAAAAAGACTTTCTCTCTAGGGAAGAAAGTAATTAAATGGAAAACAGGACGCTTAACGCATGGATTTTGGGATCGGATTTCTCTCTAACAACATAATGCTACCAATCCTGGATTTTTTCCACGGGATTGTTCCAAGTTATGGCTTTGCAATTATTGCTTTAACTTTGGTAATTCGCTTTGCTTTATATCCGTTGAGTGCCACTTCTATTCGCAGTATGAGGCGGATGCGAGTGGCTCAACCGGCGATGCAGAAACGGGTAAAAGAAGTACAAGAACGGTATAAGGATGATCCAGAAAAACAACGCCAAGCTATGAGTGAGGTGTATAAGGAGTATGGGAATCCTTTAGCGGGTTGCTTCCCAGTGATTCTGCAAATGCCGATTTTATTTGCTTTATTTGCCACGTTACGGGGATCGCCGTTTGCGGATGTGGATTATACGGTGAATATGCAGGTATTCCCGAAAGAGCAAATTGAGTCGGTACAGCCAAAAACGTTGACGACAAAGGCGGAGAATGTTTATATCACCGATGATATTCATTACCAGATTTTAGGGGTGCTTCCTAGCGAAAATTTAGGGGTGGGAGAAACCACAAAATTAGAGTTCCAAACGGAGGAAGGAAAGTCTTTACAGGCTTTAACTCAGGAGGTGGAAAGAAACTTAACCCCCACTTGGGAGGTGGTGAAAGGACAAGAACGGGTGGAAGTTGAAGAGGATGGAACCATCCGCGCGATCGCGCCTGGAGAGGTGAGTCTCAAAGCAAGTCTCCCCGGCGTGGCGAAAAATGAAGGATTCCTCTTTATTGAAGCCCTCGGTCGCGTTGGTGCAGTGGGCGAAGATGGAACAATCCACTGGGATATTCTGAGCATGGTGCTATTCTTTGGCATTAGCTTATATGCCAACCAAAAACTATCTGGGCAATCTAATAGCGGTGGTGCTAATTCTCAACAACAGTTAATTAGCCAAATTACCCCGATCTTATTTACAGGGATGTTTTTATTCTTCCCACTTCCGGCTGGGGTTTTAATGTATATTGTCCTTGCTAATATCTTCCAGACGATGCAAACGTTGATTCTCATGCGAGAGCCGCTACCAGAAAACTTGCAAAAACTGGTAGATGAGCAAGAGAAGGAAGAGAAAAAACAAAAAGGAGAAGATACCCTGCCTTTTGAAAAACGCTCTCGCAAGAAGGAAAAAGAAAACGCCTAAGGATCACTATGGAGCAAACTTTGAATCGGGGTCAGCAGTGGCTAGAGAAGGTTTTAGCCCTGATGGGAATCCCGACCACGGTTAAACTTTCTAAACCCGAAACCACTCAAGAAATGACTATTGGGGAAAAAACTCCCTGGTTAGTGATTGATGAAAGTGACTTAAGTGAAGAACAAGCTAAAGCCCTCCTTAAAGATCAGGGAGAAACAATAGATGCCCTCCAGTATTTAGCGAATACCTTGTTAAATCTGGGGGTAGCTCCAGAAGAGCAAACCCCTTTTACTATTGAGTTTAAGGGCTACCGACAACAACGGGAAAAAGAGTTGCGTGTGTTAGCAGAAAAAACGGCTTGGCAAGTGCTAGAAACAGGAGAAACTGTAGAACTGAAGTCTCTTTCTGGGGCGGAACGACGGCAAATTCATCACTTTCTGAAACAGTATGATGGGTTAGAATCATTGAGTCGAGGTCAAGAACCTTACCGCTATTTGGTGGTACAACGAAAAAGCAACTGATGCTTGCGCTTGGAAAAAAAGCGATGATCGAACCAATTTATATTCCACGATTGCTCAAAGCTCCCGATAAAAGCGAACAAGTTGAGATTAAAGCCTTTATCTCGGGCTTAGAAACCCTAACTCCCATTCGGGGAACTCTCGTCGTTACCCACTATGGGACTTATTTAGAAGTATCAGCGAGCGCTGAAACGATTAAAACCTTAATCTGCGATCGCAGTTTACAGCAATATAATCAGCGCTTAGTGGTGGAGACCAGTGAGTTGATTTGGCTTAAGGATCACTCAGATGAAGACTGGGAAGTCCATAAGGAGGTAGAAGTTCCCTTGGAAGAGTTAACAGAAACTTTGCCAGCACAAGGCTATTTTGATCCCGAAAGCTGGCTCTATGAACAGTTCTGTTTGCAAATTCCCATTCGCCGTTTAAGTGAAGAGTCTTCCCCAGGGGAATATGATTATGTGGAACCGGCTCCTATGGATCAACGCTGGGCTGGTTTGGCAGCATTGAAAGAAAAATTGTCGGGGGAGGAATAAGCATGGGTTTTCGCGAAGAGTTTGAGCTATTAATACGAGCTTGTTACCCGCTAATTTATATTCCGACGTTTGAAGAGGAACGCTTAGAAAGCGCGATCGCTGATTGTGCTAAAAATGTCGGTAATCGCGCGGTCTATATTTGGGATTTTGTGGATGGCTATCAAGATAACCCCAATAATGCAGGGGTTGCCCAGCGTAACCCCTTACAAGCTCTGGAGTATGTGGAAAAACTCCCCACTAGCAATGGGGCAATTATTATTTTAAGAGACTTTCACCGCTTTTTAGAGGATATTTCTGTGGCTCGCAAATTGCGGAATCTTTCGCGACAGTTAAAATCTCTCCCCATCAATGTGGTGTTAGTGTCTCCAGAGGTTTCTATTCCCTCAGAGTTGAGTGAAGTGCTAACGGTTGTCGAGTTTCCGCTTCCCAATAATGAGGAAATTAAAACCGAGATTGAAAAGCTCATTAGTAGCATTCCCCAAACTTTACCCGAAAAACAAATTGATGCTTTTGTTCGTTCGGCACGGGGATTATCTTTAGAGCGGATTCGGCGAGTCTTAACCCGCGCGATCGCGGCTCACGGAGCGTTACAACCTGAAGATGTAGATTTGGTGGTGGAAGAAAAACGGCAATCCATTCGTCAAACTCAAATTCTTGATTTTTATCCAGCTAGCGAAGAAATTTCGGATATTGGGGGGCTTGATAATCTGAAAAATTGGCTCTTGCGTCGAGGAGGAGCTTTCAGCGATCGCGCTCGGAGTTATGGTTTACCCCACCCCCGTGGACTGCTTTTAGTAGGAATTCAAGGCACAGGGAAATCCCTCACAGCAAAAGCCATTGCTCACCACTGGCATCTCCCCTTGTTACGCCTTGATGTGGGACGGTTATTTGGGGGCTTAGTGGGGGAATCAGAATCTCGCACCCGTCAAATGATTACACTTGCTGAAGCCCTTGCCCCTTGTGTGCTTTGGATTGATGAAATTGACAAGGCTTTTTCTGGGTTAACTGGACAGGGAGACTCAGGAACTAGCAGTCGCGTTTTTGGAACATTTATCACTTGGCTAGCGGAGAAAACCTCCTCTGTGTTTGTGGTCGCCACGGCTAATAATGTTCGCGCTCTCCCCCCCGAAATGCTACGGAAAGGGCGATTTGATGAGATTTTCTTTGTGGATTTACCCACGCAAGAGGAGCGAAAAGAAATTTTCTCGGTTCACCTTTCCCATCTCCGCCCCTATAATGTGAAAGATTATGACTTAGAACGACTTGCCTACGAAACTCCCGATTTTTCAGGGGCTGAAATCGAACAAACGATTATTGAAGCCATGCACCTTGGCTTTAGTGAAAATCGTGACTTTACCACCGAAGATATCTTACAAGCAGCGAGTCAAATTGTTCCCCTTGCTCGTACCGCTCAAGAAGAAATACAATTCCTAAAAGAATGGGTCAATGCTGGTAAAGCTCGTAAAGCGTCCCGTGATAATGCCCTTAGTCTTTAATTCCTTTGTTGCTTATGAGTCTTTCTGGTCTAATACAATTTATCTTAGGGTTTGTGGTTGGGGTGCTAATCTTAACCGGTGCTGGAGCGGCTACAGCTTACTTTTTTTTCAATCGGCTTTCAGAAAATCCTCCCATGCCTGCTTATGAAGAGGAACAAGAGTCTGAGGAATCCTCCCCTCCAGAGGAGGAAGAATCTGAACCTGAACCTGAACCTGAACCCGAGCCAGAAGAGCCAGAAGAGCCAGAAGAATCGGAATCAATCCAAGATCGATTTGGAGAAGAAGCCTTTGAAGCGCGGGTGACTTGGCCAGATGGTTTAAGTTTACGGGATAGTCCAAGTGAGGGAGCATCGAGAATCGGTGGGGTTCAGTATGATGAGAGGTTAATTGTGATTGAAAGAAGTGGCGATTGGCAACGAGTTCATGTTCCTGAAAATGGTCAGGAGGCTTGGGTAAAAGCAGGGAACGTCGAAGAAATTAATTAAAATTATGACCCTTTTTCTCCGTCCTCCACTTCTGCAATCGGGTGATACCATTGCTGTCATTTCTCCAAGTGGGGCGTTACGAGATACCGAACTTTTTGAAAAGGGATTGAAACTATGGCGCGATCGCGCTTACAATCTAGAACTCATTTCTCCTTACGAACAACAGGGCGGCTATCTTGCAGGAACAGACAAGCAACGTCGTCGCGCCTTATCCGAGGCTTGGACAAATCCAGACTATAAAGGAATTCTCTGTAGTCGCGGTGGCTATGGTAGTATGCGCCTGTTAGAAAACTGGTCATGGGATCGATCTTTACCGCCAAAGTGGGTATTAGGGTTCTCTGATATCACGGCGTTACAGTGGAGCTTGTATCAGCAACAAATTATTAGCTTGCACACCCCTGTTTTAACCACCTTGGCTCAAGAACCGCAATGGTCAATTGAACGCTTATTTCACTATTTAGAGCATCAAGAATTATCCCCTTTACAGGGAGAGGGTTGGGGAGGCGGAATTGCCACAGGAAGACTCCTCCCAGCTAATTTAACCGTGGCAACTCATTTGTTAGGAACATCCTTACAGCCGTGCTTAGAAGGGGTAATTCTGGCTTTAGAAGATGTCGCCGAATCTCCTTATCGCATTGATCGAATGTTAACCCAATGGCGCTTATCAGGATTATTACAGCAAGTAGCAGGGATTGCATGGGGGCGGTTTAGTCGCTGTGAAGCCCCTAAAGAAAGTGTTAGTTGGTCAATTGAGGAAGTGTTGCGCGATCGCGCTCAAGACTTAAACTGTCCTATTGTCTCTAATTTACCCTTTGGACATGACGGGGTAAATGCGGCTTTACCAGTAGGAGAAAGGGTTACCTTAGATGGAGACAGAGGAAAATTAGTTATTAGTTATTAGTTATTAGTTATTAGTTATTGGTTCACTGATTACTGGTCACTG
>JBKHER010000059.1:0-11277 GCA_046540715.1 Halothece sp. | reverse complement strand
AAAAGCCCCGTCCATCGGTTTCAAACCGATGGCTCTCTGACTGGTTTTGTGTAGCTAGTTTTAAGTGCGATTCGATTGGAAATTACGCACCCGTTGAGCTAAGAAAAGGATACCATAAACAACAGCAAGATAAGTAATGACCAGAACTGGGATTAAAAGTGACAGATCCATGGCAGTTAGTGATGGTGAAGAGTGGACAGTTAAATAAGAGTCTGTTGAGTCTTTTCTAATGGTCGATTTGCTGCCTAGAATTGTTGTTGATATACAGGGACAAGTTTGATGTTATTCCTAAAGTAGAATCCATCATGATTTTAGGAGCCTTGCCCTCTTGAATTCGTTTTCAATAGAAAACTGAAAACTATCTTGAGTTACTGATCCCTCCGATAGCTAGCGTTTTCCTTAAGAGGGAGGATAACGACCCTTAGAAAAGTGATGTTCTCCGAGCGACCTAGAGTCAACTAGATCAACCTTAGAACTCAGATTAAAACCTTAATTTCAGACTAACACATTTTTCAGGGATCTCTAACACATTTAAAATAAATTTTTCTAAAACCTTTCTTAATTTGTGTTTTCGCTGCTAAATCTGCTATTTTTGTCTAAGGATAGTTTTCAGGTCGGTAAGCGTTAGATTAGAATTGTTATAAAGATATGTAATAAAGTAATTATACTACTGCGCCAGAAACAGGCTTACCGATGACCTCTGTAACATCTCTATTTGCTCCCGTTGATGACGATTTACGCTTACTAACCGATAACTTAAAAGAACTGGTGGGAGCGCGTCACCCCATTCTTGGGGCTGCAGCCGAACATTTATTTGGGGCGGGGGGTAAACGCTTACGCCCGGCAATTGTTCTGTTGGCTTCCCGAGCAACGATGGTAGAAAAAGATTTAACCTCCCACCATCGCCGTTTAGCCGAAATTACCGAAATGATCCATACGGCAAGTTTAGTCCATGATGATGTGGTGGATGAGTCGGAAACGCGCCGTAATGTGGAAACGGTTAATAATTTATTCGGAAATCGCATTGCTGTTTTAGCGGGTGATTTTTTGTTTGCTCAATCCTCTTGGTATTTGGCGAATTTGGATAACTTGGCAGTGGTTAAATTACTCTCTGAGGTAATTCGTGATTTTGCAGAGGGGGAAATTCGACAAGGGTTAAGCCAGTTTGATGTGGATTTGTCGATTACAGATTATTTAGAAAAGAGTTACTACAAAACGGCTTCGTTAATGGCGAACAGTATTAAAGCGGCTGGGGTACTAAGTGGGGTTTCTTCAGAAGTGTGTGATCATCTCTATGGCTATGGGCGTAATTTGGGACTCGCTTTCCAGATTGTCGATGATATCCTTGATTTTACGGCGAGCAGTGAGGTATTAGGGAAACCGGCAGGCTCGGATCTTAAAAGTGGGAATTTAACTGCGCCTGTGCTGTATGCGTTGGAAGAAAAGCCTGAGTTGAAAGATTTAATTGAAAATGAGTTTACAGGGGAGGGAGAATTAGAAAACGCGATCGCGCTAGTAAAAGAAACACAAGGAATTGATCGCACCCGAGAATTAGCTTCCCATCATAGTCAATTGGCAGTAGAATATCTGGATCAAGCGGTTAAGGAGTCTCCTTCGAGTCAGGCGTTGCGAGACTTAGCTGATTATATTTTACGTAGGCTGTATTAAATGGCAAAGCTATCTAGTGATTTATATCGCTATTTTTGTGAAGAAGAAAGGGCCGATCAAGTTCAATTAGCAGATTTTTTGGTGATCACTAAAGAAAGAATTTTTGGCTTTTTGTTTGTGATTCTTTCCCTCCCGTCGGCCCTTCCAATTCCTGCCCCTGGTTATTCCATTCCGTTTGGCATGGTTATATTTGTGTTAGCCAGTCAATTAATTATTGGCAAAAAAGAACCTTGGTTGCCGCAACGGGCCAAAGATTATCAGTTAAGTTTAAAACAAGTCCAAGGGATTATTCGTAAAGGTGTTCCTTGGCTAAAACGATTAGAAATATTAGCTCGTCCCCGATTAAGCTATATCTGTACAGGGTTTATTGGTCGGATGATTTTAGGAAGCGCGATCGCGCTCATGTCAGTGTCGATGATGATTCCCATTCCTGGGACAAATACCCTACCCGCCATTGCCATTTTTATGATCGGGTTTGGCTTACAAGAAGATGATGGCATGATTAGTTTAGGGGGAGTGGTGGTTGCAGTTTTAGCGTTAGTGGTGATTATTGGAATTTTAATTGGCGGTGTGAATCTCCTTGATTATTTGGGAGAAGCAGTTAAAAATTGACAAGATAACCGAGAAAATTGATAATTAAACCTTAAAAACCCAAGGAAAATCAATCATGATGATCAAAGCACGCCAATTGTTACAGAAGCTGCTGCCAGGAATGCTGATTGTTCTCCTTTTAATTGCCATTCCTAGCCCCATAAGTTTAGCTGCCACCTCTCCCCTAGATGAAGGAATTGAAGCCTATGAGATGGGCAATTATGACCTTGCTGTGGAAGATTTTAGTGAGGCGATTGCCCAAGAAGCAGAGACTGAAAAAGCCTATTATTGGCGTGGCACCAGTTATATTAATTTAGGAGACTTTGAAAGCGCGATCGCAGATTATACGGAAGTGATTGACTTAGCTCCAGATAATGGTGGCGCTTACTATAATCGAGCTTTAGCCCATACTGAGTTAGGGAATTATGAAAAAGCGATTACTGATTATGATCAAGCTCTAGAACTCAAACCGAATCAAGAAAGAATTTATCTCAATCGGGGAATTGCTCATAGCCAAAAGGGGCAATTTAAAAGCGCGATCGCGGATTATACCCAAGCTATTGAATTAAACGAAAATTTAGCTGATGCTTATGCTAATCGGGGAGTCACTCACGCGGCTATGGGAGAAAAAGAAAGCGCGATCGCGGATTTAGAAACCGCTGGGAAACTCTACCGAGATCAAGGAAAGCAAGAACTATATCAAACCGTCCAAGAAAGCATTGATACCCTCAGCGATCGTTAACGTCTTCTGCGACCACCAAAAGAACGGCGGCGACTACTCCCCGAGCCAAAGCCACTGCCACGAGAGCGACGGTTAGAGGAATCGCGATCATTGCTTCTCAACGTATTGCTGCCAACCCCAGAACCAGTGCTACGGCTAGAATCACGGGTGCGGCTACGAGGATTAACACTTTGAGAAGAGCGATTCGCACTTCCAGTGGTTCTTACCTGCGCTCGTCGGTTTTGTTCGGCAGGGGGGGGCGACTGATAGCGATCTTGATAACTATTAACTGCTTGGGAATAAGTGTTGCCAGCACCGCCATAACCCGTCATCACCGAGCGTCCCGGCTCATAAGCTGGGGGAACATAGTATCGAGGCTGAAAAAGCATACTCCCAATGGCTTGTCCCGCCAAAGCCCCAGCAAAAGGACTCCAGAAACTCGACTCCCGGCGGACAATCACCCGTTCTTGTTCTCCCGTTTGGGGATCGCTTTGAGTTTCAGCAACGCCATGAATATACTCAATGCGGAAATCTTCAGCCAGGTGGAGGGAATATTCCCCATTTTCCACAGATAAATAACTGCTTTTTCCCTGTTCCTCTTCTTCTGGCGTTAATCGCGCCATTTTAATTTGTTCTCGCTCCAAAACCGACGGATTCGCATTGAGCAGAAAGAGACGATACTTGCCACCGACATCATCGTAACTTGCTTGTTGCACTTCATATTCGCCCTCAGGAAGGGTACTTTGAGTTCTAGTTTCCTCAGACTGAGGGCGATTATCAACAGAGCCTTGGGATTGCTGCTTGGAAGAAGCACCACAAGCAACGGTTGTCCAAGACAGACATAAAATCATTAGTAGTGCTAAACTGCGTTTAATAATAGGATTCATCATCGTTATAGCGGGATTAATTCGGGAAAGTTTGCTAAAAGTTGGTCATCGGTAAGTTCTTCACCAAACCGAGCGGGAGAAAAATGAATTTGAATTGCTCGTAGGCGATGTTGGTAATGGAGATTAATTAAATCTTTTAAGGCGTATTCGAGAGCCTCCACATCAGATAAATCTGTTTCTAGGGACTCCATTTCTCCAGTATAGGCAACTGTAATCATCAGCACCACATTTCGGGTAACAGGCACTGATAAGGGTTCATCGGCATCGGCTTGAGCATCGGCTACCACATCACTAAGATAGCGTTGTGCTGAGTCGGTAAACAGTTCATTGACGTAGTCGCCGGCATCCCCTTCTTGCCAAAACACATCTCCTTCATTGGCGGCGGCTTGCCAACTGCTCGGGGTGCTTAAAAGAGATTCACAAATTTCGACTAAGCCTTCTCCCATTACCTCTAAATCCCCCTCTGCTTCGATTGCCTGGTTTGCTACGCGGTTAAATAAACCTAGTTGCGGGGGAGCGTCTTCTCCTGATAAATGAAGCATTAACCGAAAGACGACAAAGCGAGTACGTCCTCTTAATTTCTCTGCGCGATCGCGCCATCCACTCATGTTTCTATTTTTAAGAATGCAGTTTTCTCTATTTTAGAACTCACCGACAAAAATAAGTTGTTGCCTTTCCCTTTAAGCCAAATCTCTCTGAGTTGTCTTTTTGTTTTTATAATATTGAAAAGGAGAAAAGCGACGTAATACCAAGTAATTATGAGGAGAATAACTGATTAAAGCCTCGTCTTCTAATACCTTTAAAAGCCTGGTTGCCGTAACACGAGTAGTTCCAATTGCTTCTGCAATCTCTTGATGAGTTAATCGCAGTTTAATGATCACCTTTTGGTCATGAAGAGAACCAAACTTATAGCCCAACCAGTTTAAAAAACATTCTAATCGGCGACGAATTTGCCCGTGTCTAATTCTGAGCAGTGCTTGCATTTGTTGGATATGAGCAAGCATAACTGATTCAATCTCCCAATATTGATTAGCTTGTATGCTCATTACTTTTGTTTCATCTAAACATTCAAGGTGACAGGGTTGAAGATAAGTTAACGGTTGTCCAATGACATCTCCTTTTCCCCAAAAGCCTAAGGGGATAATACTGCCATTTTCAGAAAGGAGAAAACTACGAGCCGCCCCTTCTTGAATTTTCCAGAAAATGTTTTGGCTACAAGGAATTTCTTCCCGTCGCTTAAAGGTATGAACCGTAAAACGGTCTATGGTGGGTAGGTTCAGATTCGAGTTAGACATAAGTCTTGATTAGTAATTATAAGTGCGATGGCTTCGTCGCTTCGTTTAGCGAACATTACGCTTTATTTTCAGGTATTGTAGTGATGACAAATGAAGAGCCAGTGAAATTTATGGTTCTCGCACTCAATGACTTAATAATGATTATTATCCTACTGACAGAGAATAATATAGTGGCGTTGTTGACGGATAATTTTTCCCTCTGCTTCTAATTCCTTTAATAATTTCGTGACAGTAACCCGAGTTGTGCCAATGAGTTCAGCAATATTTTGATGGGTTAAGCGTAAATCAATTAATATCCCTTGCGGTACCTGACAACCAAACTTATTTCCCAACCAAACTAAGAACTTATCGAGACGATTATAAACCCGTTCACTACGGATAATGCTAAATAATTCCTCAGTTTGACGGCTATGAGTCATAATTTTATCTAAAACTCGACACCACTCACTAGCAGGAATGGAAGTCACCTCAACACTGGTTAAACATTCCATCTGGTAAGGATAAATTCCAGAAAGGGGTTGACCCACAACATCACCATTTCCCCAATAACCAAGGATAATTATGCCCCCTTCTTCATTCCAAGTGATAGTCCGAACAATGCCCCATTCAATTGACCACAGGATATCTTGACAAGAGGGGAGACAATCATAGCGACTAAAGGGAAATCGCGTTAATTGCTCAGGAGAGGTTGGTAATTCTGTCAGTAAAGCCATCTTGGTTTTTTGAATGCCGATTACAGCACTCACCATTAATTTAACCCAATGATAGGCTATCACAAGTTTTTGATCCCCTCGTTAAGAAGAGTTTAACGATTTGTAATTATAACTTTAAGTTTACTAGCTTAGAAATTTTACCGCTGCATCCACATCTAATAAATAAATTGCGTCTTTTTGTTCCTTCCCTTCCCATTGCACAAAGGTGACAAAGGGAGCAATGCCATATAAATTGGTTTGACGATAGGCTTTCGGAAGGGGTTGGATGAGATCTGCCGATAACTCCATCATATTCGGTAGCGCATCCACAGGAATGCCACATAAGTCTTCTTGACGAGTTTGAGTGAGAATTAAAAATTCTCCTTGTCTTGAAGATTCAGTTTGGTAACTCAGTTGGCTGTGTAAATTCAGTAACATGATGCTCTTATTTTCTAGCATCACCAGCCCTAACCCATCAAAGTGTTGTGTCATCTCAGAAGGGGTTTCTGTTACTTGCAAAATGGCATTAATGGGAAGGGCGAAGTAATAGTCTCCAAGGGTAAAGACAATCACTCTGACCGTCTCTTGGGTGATTTCAGTAGTATTGGGCATAACACAAGCTGGGATATCAGTGGAGTAATGAGAAAAAACTCCCCTACCCAAGGCAGAGGAGTATCTCTATTCTATTGAACAGGACAACTGAATGTCACAACATTAGTAAAGTTCTTCTTCTTGGTGAGTAATGATGGTGCAGTCAGAAGCGGGATAAGCCACACAGGTGAGAACATAGCCGGCTTCAATTTGATCATCATCTAAGAAGGATTGGTCAGATTGATCAATTTCTCCGCTTTGTAATTTACCGGCACAGGTGGAGCAAGCACCAGCGCGGCAAGAATAGGGGAGATCAATTCCTTCTTCTTCGGCTACATCAAGAATATACTCATCATCAGGAACTTCGATGGTTTCGTTGAGTCCCATTTCTTCGTTAATTAAGGTAACTTTGTAAGTTGCCATATTTTTAGTTTCTCCTTATAACAGCAATTAATTTGGCTGGGATTTAAGATCGCCCTATTTCTGATACTAAGAGAAAATGTGCAATTGTACAGGGAGCATTAGAAATGAGAGAATTAATCTTTTATTAAATAAGTTTTACTTATATCCCTATCTTAGGGTAGAGATGCAAATGTTAAAGTAGCAATATTTTCTCAATAAGCTGTATGGTAGGGGTTTCAATATCTTAAGCCTCTCATAATTTTTCCTATATAGGGATTAGATTAGGATTAGTTATAATTATATTTGGGAAAAGTTTATACGTTATTTAATGGATTTAAAAGCACGACTCAAGGGACATTTAGAGGAAATTGTGCGCGATCGACATCCCTATTTCAGCAGTGGCGGACATTTTTATGTGCAGCAATATCTCTGTGAGCAGTTTCGGCAGTGGGGCAACCTAGAAACCCACGAATTTGATTTTGATGGTGAGAGGCACACGAATTATATTCTGAATATTGCTCCAGCTAACCCCTCTTCTAAACCGCCTATTTTGCTAGCGGCTCATTATGATGGGGTTCCAGGAACACCAGGAGCAGATGATAATGCCACAGGCGTTGCGGTGTTATTAGAGTTAATGCGAGAATTTTGCCAAAATCCACCCCCGGTTCCGTTGCGATTTGTTGCTTTTGATTTAGAAGAGTATGGGATGGTAGGCAGTGAGGCGTATGTTAAAGCGTTGAAAGAAAAACAAGAGAAAATCCGCCTGATGTTTTCTTTAGAAATGTTAGGTTATTGTTGCCATGATCCTGATTCCCAAGAGTATCCCCCTGGATTAGAAAATTTTTATCCTGAGGTAGGGAATTTTATTGCATTTATTAGCAATTTTAAAACGTCAACTGATGCTAGATTTTTTAGTCGTCAAATGCAAAAGAGTGGCACACCTAGCGAATGGTTAGCTGTTCCTTTTTCAGGAATGAACTTGACAGAAACGCGCTTAAGTGATCATTCTCCGTTTTGGGATCAGGGCTATAAAGCAATTATGGTAACTGATACTTCTTTTTTACGCAATCCTCATTATCATCAACCGAGCGATACGATAGATACCTTAGATTTAGACTTTTTGACTGGGGTGTGTAAGGGGTTAATAGCTGGACTCAGAAACTGGAAATAATACATTGGTCATTATAGCAATATGATCTCATTTGTAAAAAATAGCTTAACTTCAGATCCCCCCTTACCCCCCTTAATAAGGGGGGAATTAAAGGGGGGAATTGAAGGGGGGTACAACTGATTTAGTAGGGCTATAGTCATTGGTCATTAGATTACAAAGGACAAATAACCAATAACCAATAATGTATAAAAAAGTCATTCGTCCAACTTTATTTTCCTTATTAAAAGCTGACCCAGAATTTTCCCATGAAAGTAGCTTAAAATTATTGGCTTGGCTAGAACAAAATCAAAAACAGTTTCCTGCAAATGTCATCCTAGAGACGATTTCTAATCAATTTGCAATTAATGATCAAAGACTCTCCCAAACGTTGTGGGGGATTAAGTTTCCCAATCCTTTAGGGTTGGCAGCTGGGTTTGATAAAAATGGAGTCGCTGCTAGTATTTGGGATGACTTTGGCTTTGGTTATGCTGAGTTGGGAACTGTCACCGAACACCCCCAAACAGGGAATCCTAAACCGCGCCTGTTTCGGCTACTGGAAGATGAGGGAATTTTAAATCGAATGGGGTTTAATAATCGCGGTAGTGCGGCGCTGGCTAATTCCTTGCAAAAACAAGCGATGAGAGGAGAAAAGGGAGTTTGGGGGATTAATTTGGGGAAATCGAAAGTTACCCCTTTAGAAGAGGCGGCAAAGGATTATTTGAATAGTTTTTTACGGTTACGGGAGTTAGGAGATTATTTTGTGGTTAATGTCAGTTCTCCTAATACCCCTGGACTGCGATCGCTGCAGGAGAGTTCACAACTTAGTTTAATTCTAGAGGCCCTGCAAGAGAATAATCCCCAAGCAAAACCAATCCTTGTCAAAATTGCCCCCGATTTATCTTGGGAAGCCATTAAGGAGGTGCTGATTATTGCGAAAAAGTTTCAGTTAGCAGGAATCATTGCTACCAATACGACGATCTCT
The DNA here is from genome assembly GCA_046540715.1 of Halothece sp. Lineage (GTDB taxonomy): Bacteria > Cyanobacteriota > Cyanobacteriia > Cyanobacteriales > Rubidibacteraceae > Halothece. The sequence goes on along the minus strand of JBKHER010000059.1, from coordinate 2,298 downwards.
CGGGAGGGGCTGAAAACTCGCTCAGTCAATGGAAATGCCGTAACAGAAGAAGCAGGCGGCGTGAGTGGAAAACCTTTGCGCGATCGCGCTACCGCAGTCATCCGCTATATTTATCAACAAACAGAGGGGAAACTTCCGATTATTGGCGTGGGCGGCATTTTCACCAGTGAGGAGGCTTGGGAGAAAATTACAGCTGGGGCAAGTTTAATCCAAGTTTATACAGGTTGGATCTATGAGGGGCCGGGAATGACAGCGACAATATTAAAGGGATTAAGGCAAAAACTCGATCAGCAAGGATTTGATAACATTTCAGAAGCAGTGGGAATGGCAACCACAAAAACGTCACCACGTCAATGAAAATGGCGTTGCTCTTAATTTTAATGTTTGCGAATCACCTGATCAATGAGTCAATCACCGTCTCCCCAACCTTCTAAAAGCAAAGGATTCACGGCAATTCTGGATCGGATTGAACACATGGGCAATCGGTTACCTGATCCCGTTACTCTATTTGCTTTACTAACCCTATTAGTCATTTTTGCTAGCGCGATCGCGGCCGGGTTTAATATTTCTGTCATCAATCCCGCCACAGAAGAAACAGTAGAAGCGGTTTCTCTCTTAAATGGAGAAGGAATCCGTCGCATTGTCAGTGAAGCGGTAACCAATTTTGTTGAATTTCCGCCTCTAGGCACTGTCTTAGTCGCCCTATTAGGAGTAGGAGTCGCTCAACACAGTGGATTACTTGCTACAGCCTTAAAACGCTTAGTCTTAATTGCCCCTGCTAAATTTGCTTCTCCCATGGTGGTATTTGCAGGAGTGCTGTCTAATTTAGCCGCAGATGCGGGATATGTGATTGTCGTTCCCCTAGCGGCAGTAATTTTTCAAGTTTTCCAACGGCATCCCATAGCAGGCTTAGTTGCTAGCTTTGCAGGCGTTTCTGGAGGGTTTAGTGCCAACTTAATTATTAATCCCCTTGATCCCCTTTTAGCTGGATTATCCCAAAGTGGGGCAAGTTTAATTGATGATACCTATACTGTTAATGCCATGGCGAATTATTATTTTATGGCAGTTTCTACCGTTTTAATTACGCTAGTTGGGTGGTATGTCACAGATTATATTATCGAACCGAGATTAGGAAACTATGATCAACAAGAGGAAACAACTGAACTAGAAGAACTAACCCCATTACAACGGAAAGGATTACATTGGGCTGGCTATGCCCTCCTCGCTTACTTCATTTGTTTGATGCTTTTAACCCTTCCCCCAGAAGCCGTTTTACGAGATCCTGAAAGCGGTTCTCTCATTACCGAAATTGATTCTCCTTTCGTCGATGGCATTGTCTTTTTAGTGGCGTTAGGATTTTTCTTTCCTGGGCTTGCTTATGGGAAAGTCGCTGGCACCATTCGTAACGACAGAGATGCTGCCAATACAATGTCACAAGCCATGAGTTCTATGGGATATTATTTGGTGCTAGCCTTTGTCGCTGCCCAGTTTATTGCTTATTTTGATTGGAGTAATTTAGGGATTATTTTTGCCATTAGTGGTGCTAAGTTTCTTCAGGAAACGGGGATTGAGGGGTTTCCCGCATTATTTTTATTTGTCGCCTTTAGCATCATCTTAAATTTATTCATTGGTTCAGCTTCAGCGAAATGGGCAATTTTAGCCCCAATTTTTGTTCCCATGTTGATGTTGATTGACTATTCTCCAGAAGCCACGCAAGCCCTTTACCGCATTGGAGACTCAACTACGAATATTGTTACCCCTTTAATGCCTTATTTTCCTGTTGTTCTTGCCTTTGGACAGCAATATGATCAACAATTGGGCATTGGTCGCTTAATTGTCCTCATGCTACCCTATACCCTTACCTTCTTAATTAGTTGGTTAGCATTATTCTTTCTCTGGGCAATTTTAGACCTTCCTTTGGGGCAGAATGCACCGATTCAGCTTTCCTAGAAAATTTCCAATCCAAAGTGAGTGGGGTTACTCCCGAAATTTAAGTGTACTAATCGCCAAACTGTCATTTTGCCTGCACTTGATTGCCAGTAATTAGGTTTTGGACATCATTAAAATTAGATATAGCATCTTTGAGTGTGAACTGATACTATTTTGGACAATTGACGCTACATTTAGATCCCCCTAACCCCCTTACTAAGGCAGGGCTGTTTCATTCTCGGGGGTAAAATGGGAAGTGATAGCCCGAAAGCCCTATGTATAGACGCGAAGCCTTCGGCACGGTCTCCGACCTACGCGCTCATTTTTTATTAATTGGCTTTTTAGTAAGAAAAAAACCGTAAAAAGTCC
>JBKHER010000058.1:0-11315 GCA_046540715.1 Halothece sp. | reverse complement strand
TCCCTAGTAGCGACCGAGACGGTCGCATTACGGAAAATAATTGGAATAACTATATCTTTTTGTGGAAGAAATGATCAAAAAGACGATCGCGCGATTGAACTTTGTTCAACCTCAGAGGCGATCGCCTTGGTTAACTTGACAAAATTAACTATTTATGATACTGAAGCAAAGTAAACTTTTGATTTGACAGGATCAGGATTCATGGTTTTCTCACCGGGTTTCCAGCCTTCAGGGCAAACTTCGTCGGGATTTGCCTGTACGTGCTGAATCGCTTGCAGGGTGCGTAAGACTTCATCCACGTTGCGACCAAACGCTAAATTATTAATCGTCGCGTGTTGAATGGTTCCTTCTTTATCAATGATGAATAATCCTCTTAAGGCAACGCCGCCATCAGGATCAAGAACATTGTAAGCACTGCTAATTTCTTTCTTGATATCAGAAACCAGTGGGATATTTAAATCGCCAACGCCGCCGTTTTTACGCTCGGTTTGAATCCAAGCGAGGTGAGAGAACTCACTATCCACAGACACGCCCATAACTTGGGTATTGAGGTCTTTAAATTCTTGAGCGCGATCGCTGAAGGAGGTAATTTCAGTAGGGCAAACAAAGGTAAAGTCTAAAGGATAGAAGAATAAAACCACATACTGCCCACGAAAATCAGAGAGTTTTACGGTTTTAAATTCTTGATCTTCTACTGCAGTGGCACTGAAATCTGGGGCTTGCTGTCCCACTCTTAGGCATTGTTCCGTCATGAGCAATACTCCTTAACTGTTAGGTTTACAATCTGTAAACACTATATCATACTCATAACGATTTTGAGTAGTGAATGTAAGTTAAGAGCCAATTATTTCCCAAGTTCCTCTGATCGCGCTTTTGCCGCCTGTACCGCCTTAATAATTGCCGACCGAAATCCGGCAGCTTCCAACTCAGCAACCCCCGCAATGGTCGTTCCACCAGGGCTAGTGACGCGATCTTTAAGTTGGGCCGGGTGCAGTTTTTCTTCTTGTAACAGGGTTGCCGTGCCTAAAACCGTCTGCATGGCTAGTTCTAACGCCACTTGACGGGATAATCCTGCAGCAACTCCCCCATCCGCTAACGATTCAATCAACAGCGCCACATAAGCCGGTCCTGATCCCGAAACCCCTGTTACCGCATCCATGGCACTTTCTGGTACTTCTACCACCTTGCCCACGGTACTAAGGATATTCTTAGCAAGGGTAAGTTGTTCCGGGCGTAACCCTGATCCTGACGCGATCGCGCTCATGCTTTCCCCAACGGTAGCATTGGTATTGGGCATTACCCGCACCACTGGCAACGGATCTAACCCTGCTTTTAGCCGTAAAATCGGGATTCCCGCCAAAATCGAAATTAACAAAGGACGATGTTCTAAATTTTCCTGCGCCCCATCCCAATCAGACTCAATTTTCGGTAACACCTGTGGCTTCACCGCCAGTAATAGCACCTCTGAAGCCGACTGCATCACCTTGCGGTTACTCGCAGTGACTTGCACTTGATAGCGTTGTTCTAAGGCTTCCCGTCTTTCTGGTGAAGGATCACTTACCAACACCACTTCTGGAGAATAAAATTCTTGTGCAAGGAGGCGAGAAAGGATGGCTTCACCCATTACCCCGCCACCAATCATTCCAAATCGTATAGACACTGTTATCTCGTCATTCGTTATTCATTTCCCCCCTCACCTTAACTGATCTAATTTACTGCGCGATCGAATCCTCTTGTTTACGCCAATTTGCAGGGGGAGTTGCCATCTGCTGCCCTGAAGCTGACGCTTGCCCGACTATGGGGGTACTATGAGAGCGACTGGTAACATTGACACAATTGGGGGTAAAGAGAAAAATGCTTTCTCCCACCCGCTCTTGATTGCCGTCAATGGCATAAGTTCCACCGGCAACAAAATCAACCGCCCGTTGAGCATCATCTGGTTCCATCATATTTAAATTAAGAAGAACCGTTTTCCGTTCTCGCAGGGCTTGAATCACCTCTGGCATTTTCTCAAATGATTCTGGTTCAATCACCACAATTTCATTGAGCCCATTATTATTTGTTCCTGGCATACCTATAACATTACTTTTCGTAGAAGCAGACGTAGTTGTTTCTCGGGCTTGGGAAGCAAAACGATTCGGTTGCTGAGTGGTAGCGCGTCGGGTTGGGCGTTCGGTTGCTACTGGGGCTGCCGCGGGCGGAGAAGCGTAAGTGCTATCCTCTACTTCCTCTTCATCATAGTAGTCTTCAAACTCTTCTGGCTCAGTGAAGCCCACAAAATCCTTTAACTTGTTAAATACGTTACTCACTCTTTCCTCTCCCTTCAAAAATAATACAGCGAATTAATGTAAATCTTGAGCTATGCTAGCCATTCTATAGGAATTTTCTCTTGATTTAAACTTAAATTTGTTAATCAAGATCACTCACTCCCCAGACTAAGCAAACTTGAACTTCTACAAGGAAGTTCACGCTAATTTTACTCTGGATTTTTCCAATTGAAAAATGTTTGATTAATTTTTTTTAGGAAGAGAGTGGGGACGTTCACCGAAAATTGTTCGTCCGAGGCGAATCATCGTTGCTCCAGCTTCGATGGCTAGCGGATAATCGGCAGACATTCCCATGGAAAGCTCTTCCATAGTGAAATTTAAATCTTTTTGGGCGTTAATTTGCTGTGCTAAATCACGAACTTTCCCAAACGCAACCGCTACTTCTTCTTGAGATTGATTGAGAGGCAAAATTGTCATTAATCCTCTAATTTTTAAATGATTATACTGATTGAGGGTAGGGAGGGCTTCTAATAATTCTGGCATCTCCCAGCCGTACTTATTGGGATCTTTCACTGGTTTGACTTGCAAAAGAAGATTTGGGGAGGGGATTTCTAACTCTCCAAGGAGAGAGTTGAGGCGTTGGGCAAGTTTAGCGCGATCGCAGGTGTGAATCCAATGAAAATGAGTAAGGGCTTTTTTTGCCTTATTCGTTTGTAAATGTCCCAAAAAATGCCAACAGATATCACTTAAGTCTTGTAATTCTTCTTGTTTGGCAAGAGCCTCTTGAATTTTATTTTCCCCAAAATCTCGAATCCCGGCTGCGTAGGCTTCTCGGATGGCTTCAGTAGAAACCGTCTTCGTCACCGCAATCAGTTTGACTGTTGAAGGAAGTGTCTCTTGGATTTGTTGAATGCGTTTTGTGATCTTACCAGTCATTGAAAAAGAATTTTATAAGTCTTACTCAAATTTGAATATTCTTCTTGTGCGCGTTCACGACGGAGCTTCCGAAGACGATTTTCAATAATTAAGCGCGCTTCGGAACGAGTTTTTGGTTCAAACGATAAACCTGTCTCAGTCTTTATTACCAGAAAAAATAGACGTTGAGCATAAAGTGTCGTAAAAATTTCTTGGTTTTGCTCAACGATACAAACTCGATACAGTAAGCCAAAAGTGGGGTGATTGAGATAGGTTTCTTTGTTATTCATCCAATTTTACGGTAGTTGTTGCCCATCCCCCTAAGCAAGAGAAGTTATTGTAACTCCACTTTCAGAGAATTGTATCTATTGATGAGCGCTTGAGGCAATATGTTGATGATATCTTGATTTGGGCGCGATCGCAGTAATAAACACTAGAATTAATCAAAGCCAATACATTAAGTTAACTTGACAGCTAGTTTCTCCACGGTTGCAGATTCCGATAAAATAGTCTAGGTGTACCGCTTATCCGATTAACTTTGAATTTTTCTGAACTTGGGTTACTTTTTGTTCCTCCCGTCGCAGGCGCAGTCATTGGCTATTTCACCAACGACATTGCCATTAAAATGCTATTTCGCCCTTATAAACCCCTTTATTTGGGTCAAAAGCGAGTTCCTTTCACCCCCGGCTTAATCCCCCGCAATCAAGCCAATCTCGCCCAACGAGTAGCTAATACAATTATGGGGTCACTCTTAACCCCAGAAGAATTACAAAAAATTGCCCGTCGTCTCTTACAGCCAGAACGAGTTAAAGCAGCGATTTCATGGCTTTTAAAATCCTCAATTCAGCAAATTGGGCAAAATAAACAAGAAAAAAGTGCCCAAGTTCTTGGCAATGTTCTGCGAGATTTATTTAGTGAATCCTTACCCCGTTTAGTTAAAGTTTTAGCCCGAAGAGAGGACTTTTTAGAAGCACAACTTAATCAAATTTTTGACCAAGTTCTTATTGACTTTCAATTTACAGATAACCAAGCTAAACAGATTTCCGACTGGCTAGTGGATGTCGTTTTACCACCCAACCGTCTTCGACAAATTATTATTGATTTACTCACCGATCGCAATATCCAAATCATTGATGAAACCTTCCGAGAAAAATCTAGTGGCACGTATTGGGTTGTCGCAAATTTATTTGGCTTACGTAACACCTTAAACCGATTACGGGCTTTTTGCTTAGATGAAAAAGAAACGGCAAATCTTCGCATTGAAGAATTAGTTGTTACCCTTGAAGTTCGGACTCGTCTTCGGGAATGGTTAAAAAGTTTATCCTTGCAAAATCTACCCATTTCTACCGTTCGCCAGTTCCGTAAAACTGTCCGCGAATCGGTGCAGACTTATTTACAAGATAAAGGAGCAGATTTAGTCCAATCTTTAGGGAGTTCCATTGATTGGGAAGATGTGGCGGTACTGATTATTAAACGCTTACAATCCTCGGAAGCAGTCGATCAGTCTCTAGATGTGGTAAGTGAAGAATTATCACTAATTTTAGAGCGATATCTAGAAGAAGAATTAGAGGCAATTGTCACCAAAATTATCCCAATTTTGTCGATTGATGAAGTCATTGTAAATCGTGTTAATTCAACGACCCCTGAAGAATTAGAAACCACGGTTAATTCTATTGTTAAAAATGAATTGCAAGCAATTGTTAATCTCGGTGGAATTTTAGGCTTTCTGGTCGGAACATTACAAGCAGCTTATTTTTACTTTAGTTAGGGTCTGCTGAAAAAGTTGATTATCGGTGAAGACCGTTATTCGTTATTTGTTATTGGTAACTGGTCACTGGTCACTGGTAACTGGTCACTGATTACTGTTCTCAGCCGACTAAGAAACGCTATAATCAACATGGTTTAAGGCTTCTGTAACTTCCACCAACTGCTCAACGATTTCTGCCAATCGAGTTTTGATAGTATTATCCACGAGTTTGCCTTCAAAAAAGGCTTCTGAAGTAGCATAGACAAAGCGCGGAATAATTAAGCAACGAAAGTCTAACATCAAACTGTTGGCAAAGGGCATTACTGACATATAACTGCCTTTTCCACCAGCAGCACAGAGAAAACCTACAGTTTTTCCTTGCCAAGACTTCCCCGTTAGTTCCAAAAAGTTTTTAATATTGGCATTTACATCATAATTATAGATAGGGGTAGCAACAAGAATCCCTTGGGCTTGAGAAACCATTTCTGCTACTGGAGGAAGATTGGGATTGTTATAAGCAGCACTGCCATCACACATAGGAAGCGTTACTTCTCTTAAATCAAGCCATTGGGCTGATTTCCCATGGACTTGGAACAATTGTTGCGCCTGTTCTGCTAAAACTTGACTGTGACTATTTGGATTAAGACTTGCGCCAATAATTAAATAATTCATCTATGAACACCAATGACTAATGGGATAATATTTACTATAGCCCTACTAAATCAGTTGTACCCCCCTTCAATTCCCCCCTTTAATTCCCCTCTTACCAAGGGGGGTTAGGGGTTTTACAAATCAGATCATATTGCTATATACATTTTAATAAGTTTGCGAGCTTAATTTCTTCTTTTGGTAATATTGTTGATGACTTTCATCGGCGAGATAGTACTCACCAGCAGGTTTAATCTGAGTGACAATAGGTTGCTCATATTTTCCCGATATTTCTAATTGATGCTTTGACTTTTTAGCGATCATTTCTTGCTCTTGATCATGATAGAAAATCACCGAGCGATATTGTTCCCCACGATCAGCCCCTTGACGATTAAATTGCGTAGGATCATGAATTGACCAAAAAATATTTAAGAGGTTATTATAGCTAATTACTTCAGAATCATACTCAACTTGAACTACTTCAGCATGACCTGTAATTCTTGACAAAACATCAAGATAACTTGGATTCGGAAAGTGACCCCCCATATAACCAACCGAAGTAGAAATGACCCCTTCTACTTTTTGAAAAGCCGCTTCTACTCCCCAAAAACAACCTGCACCAAACGTTGCTGTTTTTTGTTGTGTCATCTTGATCTCAGAGATTAAATTTACCGTTGAAGTTTTTGCAAAATTTCTAAATCATCTTCATGCTGCGGATCCCAGTTATCAGGTAATAGACAGCTATATTGTCTCCCCATTTTGTTAGCTATTTCCTCACTATATTTAACAATCCAGTATTCTTGGCTTTCCGCTAAAACTGATTCTCCACTGACACAGCACTTGAAATTTTGAGAAACTAAATCTATTAATATTTCCTCAGGTAATACAGTTAGTTCTGGATACTTAGATTTCGCTTCCGCTATTTGAGCTTCTGATGGCATTTTTAAAACTCCATTTATCCTTATTTCTATCTTGGCATTTTTTTGAGCATTAATAATCCATCATGAGTCTGAACTAGAAATTTTGCGGATAATTTCGCTAGTAGAAGTCGGAATTTCCACAGTAATTAACTCAATTTTCCCACCATAGCTTTGTACCGTTTTCGCTTCGGGTAAAGACTCTAGGGTGTAATCTCCTCCTTTGGCGTAAATATTAGGTTTTAAGGCTTTAATCAGTTCAACTGCGGTGGTTTCCGAGAAGATGACAGTCGCATCAACCGCCGTTAGGGCGGCTAAAACTTCGGCGCGTTGTTGTTCGGGGATAATGGGACGAGGGGGGGAATGACCAGTTTGCGGTTTAATGGTACGAACTGATTGATCGCTGTTTACTCCGATGACTAAGGTTTTTCCTAAAGATTTTGCCCTCTGTAAATATCGCACATGACCAACGTGCAGTAAATCAAAACAACCATTGCTTAAAACTAAGGGTCGCCAGTTCTCTGGATTTTCGTTGATTGCTGTTTTTAGTTCGCTTAAAGAATAAATTTTGGTCATTTGTTATTCGTTATTTGTTATTTGTTATTTGTTATTTGTTCACCCTTCGACATGGTCAGGGCAAGCTGATTACTGATCACTGGTCACTGGTTATTGGTTTAAAAAGGACAATCAACTAAGAAACGCTCTCGTCTCCCCTAGTAGAGACGAGAGTTAACATAACTTAATATAAGATAAAATAAATAGGAACTTGTTTTCTGATTAGCAGTTAAGGATAAGGTAACAATGCTATTTTCATTAACCACTTCAGAGTTGGGGGAACAAACCCTGAATAAAATTGCCACTTTTGCTCTGTCCACCCAATTGAATGAGTCAGATCGCTTAGATGTTAGCATTAAAACCGATCCTGGGTTACTCGCGCAAGGAAAACTGGCTTCTCTAACTATTGATGGCGATGGGCTAGTGATGCAAAAAGACTTACGGATGCAGAAGCTATTAATTAGCCTCCAAAATATTGCCGTAAGTCCGATGAAAGCATTAACCGGCAAGATTGAGTTAACGGAAACCAGTACGGGAGAAGCCAATATTGTCCTCACTGATGGTGATATTAACCGCGCTTTTAATTCTGACACCCTGCGTGATCAGATGGAAAATTTACAGGTAGAATTTGATGAGCAACAAGTGACCCTAGATGTTCTAACAGTGGAATGTCATCTCCTGAAACAGGGAACAGTTAGCATTGATGCTAAAATTAAAATTCAAGAAACTGGAGAAACCCAAAAGGCTTATTTTACGACCATTCCTCGCGTTAGTGATGGGGGTCGAGGTGTGATCTTAGATTCAGTTAGTTATGCCGAAGGAAAAGAATTATCCCCCGCATTAACGCAGGCGTTGCTAGAAAAAGCAAGAAATATCCTTAACTTGACGAATTTTGAAATGGAAGGAATTTCCTTAGCGATTAATCAATTGCAGGTGAAAGAAGGGGAATTAAAACTGGGCGCGATCGCGCAAATTACTAAATTCCCGAAACCTGAATCATAATGAAAACGCTATCAGTAAAAGTCAAACCCAACGCGAAACAGCAAAAAATTGAAACTGGAGACAATGGCGAATTAATCGTTCGTCTCCAGTCTCCTCCCGTTAACGGGAAAGCCAATGCTGAATTAATTAAACTCCTAGCCAAAACCTATGGTGTAAAAAAGTCACAAATTAACATAAAATCAGGATTAACCTCTAAAATTAAACAAGTCGAGATTGATTAACTCCTGAATGCTAAAAAGTGAGCATTTAATTCACCGCCAAAATGGGGAAAGCGTTATTCCCAAGCAGCTATCAGTTGAAGAAAATAATGGGGCAATTGAATTAGCAAAAGAAATCATTACTTGCTTTGAAAACGCTATTGGAAAACCACAAAAAGACTTAGATCGCGCTTTATCTGAACAAGAAGGGGATAACACTGATTATCGCATTCAACGCGGACTCGCCCACCTCTTAAAGAATCATTTTTCCACCTTTGAAATTATTAGTCCCCTCGAACCGCAAGAATTACGCCAACGAGTTTTTACTAAAGCCGCCCATTCTACTCCCACCCCTCATAACCGCAGATTAACATTAGAATTGGTTGCAGAAGAACTCAGCGAAGAACTCAAGCACACCGTTGTTCTCTCTGAAATTGAACAAGGCTTATATGCCGACTTACAAGAAAATCGAATCCTGACTCAATTTGAACCCCCTGCACCAGAAACCCTTCTCCACCGCTACAATCTCTCGCAAGTGCAAGGAATCCTCTATCGCGCTACTTATATTGAAATTAATGCCCACCGCAATGTTCCTGGACAGTATAAACTTTTATTTCGCTATCTCAAACTTTTTCAACTGATGGCTTATATTGAAGGCGATGCCGATCATGGCTTTACGATTACCATTGATGGGCCCGCAAGCGTGTTTAAGTCTAGCACCCGTTACGGATTAGCCTTAGCGAAACTTTTACCCGCTTTACTGCACGTCACTCGTTGGGAACTTAAGGTAGTTTTAGAGAACCGCGATCCTTACAGCAAAACCCTAAAAAAGGGACGATTTAGCCTTGATAGTCATTGCGGGTTAGTTAGCCATTATCCCCCAGAAAAAGAGTATGACAGTATGCTAGAGGCTTCCTTTGCGAACCGATGGGAGAAACAAAAAACCGAGTGGCGACTAGAAAGAGAAGTCGATCTCATTCCCATTCCGGGTAGTGTCATGATTCCAGACTTTCGTTTAGTTCATCCCAACGGAGATGAGTTTCTCTTGGAAATTGTGGGCTATTGGCGACCAGACTATCTCCGCAAGAAATTCTATCAAGTTCGTAAAGCACAAGTGGATAACTTAATTCTTGCTATCTCAGAACGTCTAAACTTAGATAAGGCTGGGGTCAACTTCCAGAATGTTCCAGCGAAACTGGTTTGGTTTAAGGATAAATTATCCCCAAAAGCAGTTTTAGAGGTTTTAGCGACAGACTAAGTGATCAGAGCTTGAACTTTTCGGCGAAATTCCCTCAAGGCTGGACTTCTACCGATTTGTCGGCTTTGCTCTAAAAGTTCAGTGATGAGAGAGGAAATCGGAAGTTGGGAAAAAGTAGGGCTAAACGCATTTTCCTGATACTGATTAGATTCTAAAACATAAATGCTCAGTTGGCTGCCTTCATAAACCCAGAGTTCTGGGACACCTAACTTGAGATAAGCCTCTAACTGCGTTTTGGAGGTAACATCAATCTCTAACGCCAGATCAGGTGGGGGATCAACACTTAAGTCAACCCGATCTTTTCCCACCATCACTTGTTGGTTAGCAATGTAAAAGCATTCATCAGGTTCAATTCCGAAATCCATTTCCTGACGCTTGAAAGTGGTCGAACCAAAACACTCACAATCAATTGCTAATTCTTCTAACAAAATTTTGACCGCATCGCTGATCAGAGATTTTTCTCGCTCATGTTTAGGGCTCGGCATTCTAATTTCTAAATCCCCCTGATGATAAGCGATACGACTCGCCCGATGCTCTCCTAATTCCCTTAAAATCGCTTCCAATTCTTGCCAGTCAACATGATGAAGCAACAGCCGTTGACCCGAGGGAATCTCTAATTGTTGCAATTGAACGGTCACCATAAGTTTAATCCAAAAGGACTTAGCCCTATTGTACGGGCTTTACAGCTACGGTAAGCAGATCAAGAACATAATCAGTATAATGAGGAATGGTTACAACCCTTAAGGAAACGACAAGGAGAGAGGAGAACCATGGAACTACCAGAAGCCGTAAAAACTTGGTCGCAATTTTCCCATCCCCTAATTATGTGGGTTTTATTGGGATCATCAGTTTATACCCTCTATTTAGGAATCCAATATCGTCGCGCTCGCACCGGAGCTGCTGAAGATATCAAAAAAGACAAGGGAAAACTGCGAGAAAAACACTACACTTTAAGCTCAATTTTATTAGTTTTAGTGGTTATTGGAAATTTAGGCGGTATGGGAATCACCTATATCAATAATGGGAAATTATTTGTCGGTCCCCATCTGTTAGTGGGATTAGGAATGCTTGCGCTTTTTGCTACCTCCACGGCGTTAGTCCCTTGGATGACAAAAGGAAACGATTTAGCCCGTAATGCTCATATTGCTCTCAATGTTGGGGTACTGGGATTATTCAGTTGGCAAGCGATTACTGGAATGCAAATTCTCTTGAAAATTATCGGTAGTTTAGGCGGTGGTGAATCCGCTTAATTCTTAATATCTAGGTTGGGTTTAGTTAAGCCTACCCAATCTAGATATAGCAATATGATCTCATTTGTAAAAAGTAGTTATAAGGTTTAATCCCCCCTACCCCCCTTAGTAAGGGGGGAATTAAAGGGGGGAATTGAAGGGGGGTACAACTGATTTAGGATTGCTATATTAATAACTTTTATTTATTTTTTAGACTTCAATCAATATTGAAAAGTAGTTTTTAATAGATTAAAGAGAAGTATAAATATGAATACGAACCCCATAAAAAATCGCTTACTTGAAAAGATTAATACTCTCTCTGAGGAGCAACTGAGTTCAATTTTGTCTTTTGTAGAGGAATTGGAGAATAAGTCGGATGATCAGAAAAATAGTCAATCGCCAAAAAGCGAGAAAAACTTAACAGTGTTAGAACGTTTAGGCGGAGTTCCAAAAAACTTGATCAAGGGAGGTGGCAATTTATCAGATCGGGAAGTTCGTAAAAAAACTATAGCTCAGAAAATTAAGCAGAAGTATGATTGATAGTTATTATCCCAAAATATTGATTGATAGTGGAGTCTTA
>JBKHER010000057.1:0-11429 GCA_046540715.1 Halothece sp. | reverse complement strand
ATTTGTTATTAGTTATTTGTTATTAGTTATTTGTTATTAGTTATTTGTTATTAGTTATTAGTTATTTGTTATTAGTTATTTGTTATTAGTTAACTTCAGGTAAAACAGGATATAGCAATATGATCTCATTTGTAAAAAGTATAGTCATTCCAAATAAAAACCATCAAGCTGAGAGTGGGAGCATCTTGCTCCCTAGTAGCGACCGAGACGGTCGCACTACGGAAAATAATTGGAATAACTATAACTTCATTTTAGATCCCCCCTCACCCCCCTTATTAAGGGGGGAATTAAAGGGGGGAATTGAAGGGGGGTACAACTGATTTAGTAGGGCTATAGATAAGAGCATCAAAATATTATGGCAAATGTGGGCGATAAAATTAACGCGGAAAATGCTAGCTGGTCATTTCAGGGCAACATCAGCGAAAACTTTGATCAGCATATCAAAAAATCTATTCCGTTTTATGAAACTACCCATGAGTTAGGAGTAAGTATTTCTGATTTTTTCCTTGATGATGGATCTATTTGCTATGATTTAGGCTGTTCTACGGGAATGTTACTCACTCGTTTAGTACAACATCATCAAGCCAAGCGAGTGCAGTTTATTGGCATTGATGTAGAAACAGAAATGGTGAAATATGCTCAAAATGCCTGTCAAAATTTCTCTAATGTGGAAATTCGTGGCGAAAGTTTACTAGATGTGGAGTTGGAAAAGGCGGATTTAATTTTTGCTTACTATACGATGCAGTTTATTAAACCAAAACATCGACAATTATTATTTAATCGCATTTATGAGGCATTAAATTGGGGGGGTGGTTTTCTGCTATTTGAAAAAGTCCGCAGTCCTGATGCTCGCTTTCAGGATATGATGACGACACTTTACCATGATTATAAACTAGAACAGGGATATTCTGGGGATGAAATCATCGCAAAAAATCGCAGTTTAAAAGGGGTGTTAGAACCGTTTTCAACAGCAGGGAATTTAGGCTTACTGGAAAGGGCAGGATTTGTTGATATTACCACCGTGATGAAATATATTTGTTTTCAAGGATTTTTAGCGATTAAATAAGAGGAGGAATCATCAATGCTTGTGGTTACGTTTTATAAATTTATTGAATTAGAAAATGTGGAAGAATTGCGCGATCGCCTCTGGCAGCGAGCAAAGCTCGATCGCGCTCTCAATTGTTGCCAAAAACAAAATCTCAAAGGAACAATTTTATTAGCTTCAGAAGGAATTAATGCCACTCTTTCAGGAGAAGAAGAAACCCTTAATAATTTTCTAAACTTCCTCAAACAAGATCAACGGTTTGCCGATATTCAACCAAAATTTTCTGAAACTGATGAACCGCCTTTTCATCGCCTAAAAATTAAAATCAAACCCGAAATTGTTACCATGGGAGTTGAGGAAATTAACCCCAAAATTACCACAGGGCAACAGATTGATCCTCAAACATGGAATGAATTAATTGCTGATCCCGAAGTTTTAGTCATTGACACTCGCAATGAGTATGAATATAAAGTGGGAACTTTTCAAAATGCGATTTCCCCTCAAACAAATAACTTTCGTGAATTTCCCAAATTTGTAGAAGAAAATCTTGATCCAAAACAACACAAAAAAATTGCTATGTTTTGTACAGGAGGAATCCGTTGTGAAAAAGCCAGTGCTTACTTAAAAGAACAAGGATTTGAAGAAGTCTATCAACTTAATGGGGGAATTTTAAACTATTTAGACAACATTTCTCCTGAAGAATCTTTATGGAAAGGAGAATGTTTTGTCTTTGATCAGCGAGTAGCCGTTAATGAAAACTTAGAAACGGGAGATCACGAACTTTGTTACGGTTGTCGTCATCCCTTATCCCCAGAAGATCGACAATCAGAAAAATATCAGCCTGGAGTTTCCTGTCCTTATTGTTATGATCAATTGACCCCAGAACAGCGCGATCGCTTTGCCGAACGTTGGCGACAGGAACAATTAGCTAAACAGCGTCAACAAAAGCACGTTGGTGCAGAAATGCCACAGCAATTGAAAGATTCTTAATTAATGGACCCTTGCAGGTGAAATGTTAAGTTATGAAGACTCCTTGGTTAGTTATTCGTTCTCAAAAAGTTCCCCTTTCTTTTCGCATTGATCGCCGTGTTCCCAGTGTTTTACTCATTTTAGCAATGGTAACGCTTGTTGCCATGATCATCAGTGTTAGCTATGGAGAATATCCAGTTCCTCCCCTTGCCACGATTCAAACGATTCTCGGTTTAGACACTGGTAATTCCGATTATACGTTTATTATTCGCACTTTACGACTGCCACGAACCTTAGTTGCTTTCTGTGTGGGAATCGGACTCGCGATCGCGGGAACCATTACCCAAGGGATTACTCGTAATGCTCTTGCCTCTCCGGGCATTATTGGCGTTAATTCAGGTGCTGCTCTGGCTGCTGTAACTTTACTTATTGTATTTCCGTCTGTTTCCAGTGCTTGGATCCCGATGGCAGCTTTTATGGGAGGATTAACGGTTGCAATTCTCATTTATCTTTTGGCTTGGAAAGGCGGAAGTTCCCCAATTCGACTAATTTTGGTGGGAATTGGCTTAAACCTGATTGCAGGGGCTTTAACCAATTTAATGATTACTTTTGGTAATATTAATAATGTTTCGCAAGCCTTAGTTTGGCTCACCGGAAGTGTTTATGGACGCAGTTGGGAACAGTTATGGACTTTGTTACCCTGGTTGGTCATATTTGGCGGATTGGCGATTGTAATGGCAAGAGAACTGAATGCTCTTAGTCTTGGGGATGAAGTAGCTCGGGGATTAGGAAATCGGATTGAATGGCAACGAGGGATTTTACTCTTAACCAGTGTCGCCCTGGCCAGTGCTTCTGTTGCGACAGCAGGTTCAATTGGCTTTGTGGGCTTAATGTCTCCTCATATCTCACGACGGTTGGTGGGGGGAACTCATGAAGGGCAACTGCCTACAGCTGCCATGATTGGGGGAATGCTAGTGGTCGTGGCTGATTTAGCAGGACGGATATTATTTGCTCCCACAGAATTACCTTGTGGCTTAATTACTAGCGCGATCGGCGCTCCCTTTTTTATTTACTTATTGATTCGGAAACGCTAGAAACTAATGAACCGACTACAAACCAAAAATCTAACCCTTGGCTATGATGGCTCTCCTATCATTCAAGACCTTGATTTAGCGATTCCTTCTGAAAAAATCACAACGCTAGTTGGTCCGAATGGTTGTGGGAAATCAACGCTTTTGCGAGGGCTAGCACGGTTATTAAAGCCTCGTCGCGGTAGTGTGGAGCTAGATGGCAAAGATATTTCCCAACTGGCAACCAAAGCCGTTGCTAAACGCCTCGGTATCTTGCCCCAAAGCCCGATCGCGCCAGAAGGACTCACTGTTAGAGATTTAGTTGCCCAAGGACGCTATCCTCACCAAAACTGGCTACAGCAGTGGTCACAAGAAGATGAAAAAATGGTGAGTTGGGCGTTAGACATTGCTGGGATGACTGAATTTGCGGAACGCCCTTTAGATAACCTTTCAGGCGGACAGCGACAACGGGCTTGGGTGGCGATGACGCTCGCTCAAAATACAGAAATTTTGCTGTTAGATGAACCAACCACATTTTTAGATTTAGCCCACCAAATCGAAATTTTAGATTTACTTTCCGAACTCAATGAAACCCAAAATCGAACAATTGTCATGGTTTTGCATGATCTCAATCAAGCGGCTCGTTATGCTGATCATTTAGTTGTGATTCAACATGGAGAAATTTATGATCAAGGAACACCAAACCAAGTAATGACAGAAACCATGGTTAAAACCGTTTTTGGAGTTAACTCTCGGATTGTTGACGATCCTGTGGTGGGAACACCGATGTGCATTCCCTTAGCTCGTCACGTCAGAGCTAAATGAGGATTATGATCAGATCATGCACTTTAACAGTAGTGGGAGCATCTTGCTCCTTAGTAGTAGCCAAGATGACTACTGAGCTTGGGTATATTGTAGAGCTAAGGTTAACACTTGGGAACGGTCAATGGGTTTGGAGATAAAATTAGTCGCCCCCACCACCTTCGCTCGCATCCGATCCACAATCCCATCATTTCCTGTCACAATGACAATGGGAATTTGTTTAAAAGAGGAAATTTTACGCAACTGACTACAGAGTTCATAGCCACTGATATTGGGCATAATTAAATCTAGAAAAATCAATTGCGGTTGCTTTTCTAATAATAAAGGAATTGCCTCTGCAGAATTGCCAATGCCCAAAAACTCATAACCCCCTTTGGTAATAATATTTTCCATTATTTGCCGACTTTGTTCGCTATCATCCACAAAGGCAACTAGAGGGCGTTCGCTTGAGGAGGGGGAATCGTCTTTTGATCCTGTCCTTTTTTGATCTTCGGCGCGTCGGTTTAGGGCTTGTTTTTGAGGGGGATTTTTTGGCGTTCGAGCCACCTTCGGTAAGTCAGGAACGGTTTCTAGGGACATGATATCTTGACGAAGATAAGGCTGCAGCGATCGCGCAATTTTGATCAGTTCTATTTTCATTAAAACCGATAAATCTCGTAAGGTTTGCTCCCCAGTAATTAAATTAACTAAGTTTTTATAAGTCCCTGGAGACGTTTTTTCTTCTAACTGTTTCAATTTTAATAAACGGGGAGCTTGGTCTGGAGAAACATTGGTTAATCCCGCATCTTGCCATTGTTTCCAATTATCTCGACCAGTGCGAAGATCAGCAATCGTATCTCTTCCCCAACTCGGAGGAATTACCATTTCTTGAGAGGGACGAATGCCTGTTGTCCACTTCCGAGTAAATACCTGTTTCCCACAATAATTTTGCTCATTGGGATAGGCTTCTTTACTCGTACATAAAGCAACCCCTTGGCGATTCAGATCAAAAATTACCTCAGAAATAACGCCTTCCATAATCCCCCTAACTTGCTCAGCGCTAATAAGTTTACGCTTGTGTAAAGCTAAAAGGAGATGAAAATCCCAGCATTCATAATGATCTCCTGCTCGTAAATATTCTTCGGAATAATAATCTTGAAAAGAATCTTGCTTCAAACTCCGCGCCTGTTGTCTGCGCCACCGTCTTCGTGGATGTTCACCGCCACTTGCCCAGAGTAGTCGTCCCATTCCAAAGTACAAATGCCATTGCTTTTGTTGGGGGGTATTAATAATGAGTCGCCCCGTGAACTGCTGGTGGCTGTAAACAAAAATTTCTTTCCAAAGCTCATTGACTAATAAAAATAACTGATTACTTAAATCTGAGCTTGTTGTCACTCTACTTGGATTCTGCTCTTGCTTTTTAATCATTATATTTTGCACTAAAATCAGGCTACAATGACGATTAACTTAAGAATTATAATTAATCCTATTCTAAGGAGATTAGGAGAATCTTACGAAACTAATGCTTGCTTAACATAACTTAAAAATCCTTCTATTTCGTAATGATAATATTTACTTAACATAAGCTCCCTATATAATTTTAACAATTTTTTTTATTTTTGCGTAATGGCAACCTAGTCACTAACAATTTTGGGATAAAAAAGATGCGTTGCGAGCATAGAAACCCTGTTTTATCTATTTTCTGGTATAAATTCAGTAAAAAATATTCACGATTTTACAAAATATTATAAAAAATAGATAAAAATACGCTTACAATTTAAGAACAAGCAAGTTAAATTAGTAGGTAAAGTCCTGAATGGATGTTAAGTCAGTTTCATGCCTCAGTCTAAGTCAATTAGCCAGCGCGATACCATTACTCTCGCTAAACAAGGGGATCCAAACCTAATTGCTACGTTTTTAAACTATAAACTGCGATCGCAAGGCTTTTTTGCCCAAGTCAGCAAAAAGCAAAAACACTTATTGGTCTTAATCGAAGGAGAAGAAAGCTCTCCTGATGAGCAGTCAATGTTGAAATTGCTCAAACAAATTGCCTCTAAACTTGATCCAGCACAGGTGGAAAAAATTCGAGTTTCGGGACGGCCCAAAGGGGAAGACATACCAAACTGGCTACAAGTGATTCAAGTTGATGATAACATCAAGCCAGAGGCACAACTTAAAGGGTGGCTAGAGTCAGTAAAAATCACTCCCTCTCTATTTTCTGACTCTGATGAAGAAACAGATACGGAAAACAAGCAAGGACAAAGATTTTTGCGATTTCACTTAGGCTTAGAGGACACAGCTTTATTACCCGTGAATACGGTGAAAGAAGTATTAAGTGTCTCTGGGGAGAAAATTTTAGCGGTTCCTGATACGCCACCGAGTGTCTTAGGGATTCATAATTGGCGGGGTGAAATGTTATGGCTCGTTGATTTAAACTATTTATTAGGCTTCTCTCCGCTTTGGGAAATTGAAAATATTGCAACCAATATCAACATTATTGTTTTGCAAGTAGAAAATCAAGAAATTGGCATTGCGGTCCGCCAAGTAGAAACCATCGAACAACATGACTGGCAAAAATTGCAACCGCCAGAAGGGTTATTTCCCGAGCATATCTTGTCCTATGTTCAAGGTTATTTAACCCAAGCTAGTAGCATTATCCTAGATGCTCAATCGCTGGTCAAAGCCTTTTCATCCTAAAAAAAACCTTCCATTCCTGATTGATTATTAACTATGTACACAGAAGAAACTCCCTCCCCAACCTCCCAACAGTCGTCGGAACTCCCCATTTCTGACTCATCTCATCCTGAACTAAGAACTTTTCAGCAAAGCCTACAAGGGTTAAAGCAAGAACTCTCTAGGGTAAGAGGGTTAGAACGCACCGAAATTCTCAATAAATTACAAGAAATTGAAAAAGTCGGTCACAATTTTGAGCAGTGGCTAGAAGAACCGAGTATTACCAATGGCGAAGGAAATGGGCATCAAAGTTATGCTCCGAAACAGCGAGAAGAATTATTAAGCCTTGCCAATGAAATTCAAAATAGCAAATCTTTAGACAGTCTCCTTGATTTTGTCTGTCAAGAAGTGATGAAATTAAGTGGTTGTCAACGTAGCCTCGTTTATCGCTTTGAAGGGCAAGAACAAGGGAAAGTAATCGCAGAAAGAGTGGAACGCGGTTGGACTCCAGCTAAAGGAGAAACCCTCCCTGCGACCATGTTTGGACGGGATCAAGCCACTGAATATGCTGAGGCTGGGATTGTAAAAATTAATGACAGCGATGCCTACGGCTCGGTCTCAGACCTACGCGCTACTCCCTACCAACAACAACTTCTCGATAAATATCAAGTTAAAAGCAGTCTCGCCTTCATTATCCGCATTGATGGCAACCCTTGGGGGTTATTAGTGGTTCACCGCACCCAAGCCAGTCAACCCTGGTCAGAAGACTTAGTCAACCTGATTTATCAAGTTAGCACCGAACTGGCTCTAAAAGTCGCTAGTTTTGACTACCAAGAACAAGTTAAGCAAGAGAAAAATCGCCAGCAAACCAAAGTCAGCATCATCTCACGGATTCGTCAATCTCAGGATTTAGAGAGTATTTTTGACGTAGCAACTCAAGAAATCCGACGGGCGTTGGGCTGCGATCGCGTGGGAATTTACCGCCTTAACGAAGACTGGAGTGGTGGCTTTGTCGCCGAAGCCGTGACCACTGGCTGGACTCCCCTTTTTAATTCCAATGGCGATGATCCCGCAGGGGATTTGAAAAATGACTGCGCCATTCGGATGGTTGGGGGCAATAATCGAGCCCGTTACTCCGAAGACACTTATCTCAAAGACACTAAAGGCGGTGGCTATGTAAAAGGGAAAAAATATAGCGTCGTTAGCGACATTTACCAAATGGGCTTTTCCCGTTGCTATCTCGACCAACTGGAAAAATATCAATGTCGTGCCTATATTAATGTCCCCATTTTTCAAGGGGATAAACTCTGGGGATTACTTGCTGCTTATCAAAACAGTGGGCCACGGCAATGGAGTGAAGGGGAAAAAGACTTAATGGTGGAAGTTGCTGATCCCCTCGGAGTCGCCCTTAATCAAGCCGAATTTGTAGAAGAACTGCAAGAGAAAAATGAGCAACTCGCCCAAGGGGTAGAACGGGAAAAAACCGTCTCGAAAGTAGTTGATCGGATTCGTCGTACTCCCGAAGTTAACGCCGTCTTTGATAATACAACCAAAGAAGTCCGAACCGTTCTCAATGCCGATCGCGTGGCTCTCTATAAGTTTTATGAAGACTGGAGTGGGGAATTTGTTGCTGAATCAGTCGCCTCGGGCTGGAAAGACTTAGTGGGAACTGAGGAAGCAATGGTTAAAGATACTTACCTCAAGGAGAATGAAGGCGGGCGCTATGCCCTCGGGCAAAATCATGTGGTTCCCGATATCTATAAAGAAGGCTTTGATGAGTGTCACGTAGAACTATTGGAAAGTTTCCAGGCTCGCGCTTATATTCTCGTTCCCGTTTTCCAAGATGATGTGCTTTGGGGCATTTTAGGGGTGTATCAAAATAGTGGCCCTCGACAATGGCAAGATAGTGAAGTCCAACTGGCACGACAAGTGGGAACGCAATTTGGGGTCGCCCTGAAACAAGCCCAATATTTAGAGCAAATTCAAGAGCAATCTAACGAACTCGCTGAAGCTGCGGAACGGGAACAAGCGGTTTCTAAGGTAGTGGATAAAATTCGTCGCTCTCAAGAAGTTAATGCCATTTTTGATACCACCACTCAAGAAGTCCGAACCTTATTAAAAGCTGACCGGGTTGGGCTTTATCAATTTGGCGAAGACTGGAGTGGGGAATTTGTTGCTGAATCAGTCGCTACAGGTTGGAAAGCACTGGTGGGAACCGATGAAGCAAAAGTCAAAGATACCTACCTCCAAGAAAATAAAGGGGGTCGTTATGCCCGTGGGGAAAGCCATGTTGTCCCTGATATCTATCAAGAAGGTTTTGATTCCTGTCATTTAGAACTGTTAGAAACGTTCCAATGTCGCGCCTATATTCTCGTTCCTGTCTTTCAAGACCAAAAATTGTGGGGAATCCTTGGTGTTTATCAAAATGGTGGTTCTCGACAATGGCAAGAACAGGAAGTGAAACTACTACGGCAAATTGGAGTCCAGTTAGGAATTGCTTTGAAACAAGCGGAGTTTTTAGAGCAAATTCGCCAACAGTCAGATCAGTTAGCCCAAGCAGCTCAACGGGAACGAGAAGCCAAAGAGTTACTGCAACAACGGGCGATTCAACTCTTAACCGCCGTTCGCCCAGCCCTCGATGGCGACTTAACTGTCCGGGCGCCAGTTACTGATGATGAGTTAGGGACGATCGCGGATGCTTATAACAATACCTTGAAAGGACTGCGACAAATTGTTCTCCAAGTGCAAAAAGCCGTGGAACAAGTTTCCCAAACTTCCACCGACAGCGATCGCGCCATTAATCAACTCTCCAACAAAGCAACTCAACAATCAGAAGCTCTCGGAGGTGCTTTAAATCAAGTACAATCCATGACCGAGGCAACGCAAAATGTCGCCAATAATGCTCAATCGATTAAAGAAGCCGTACAAAAATCTAATGAAACGGTTTCTTCTGGGGATACAGCAATGAATCGCACTGTAGAAGGGATTCAGGGCATTCGCGAGGCCGTGTCAGAAACTAGCCGTAATATCCGACAGTTGGGAGAATCTTCCCAGAAAATTTCGCGGGTGGTTAACTTGATTAGCGACTTCTCCAAACAAACTCAGTTACTCTCTCTCAATGCTTCTATTGAGGCGACTCGCGCCGGGGAATATGGACGTGGGTTTGCAGTGGTCGCCGATGAAGTCCGTTCCTTAGCCCGACAATCGGCCGATGCGACAAAAGAGATTGAAGACTTGGTTGCTGAAATTCGTAATCAAACCAGTGAAGCGATTAAAGTTACCGAACGCGCGATCGCTGAAGTTAGTTCCGGAACCAACTTAGTCCAAGAGGCAAAAGAAGAGTTAAACGCGATCGCCGCAGCTACTTCTGAAATTAGCCAACTGGTTGCAGGGATTACCGAAGCCAGTCAAGGACAATTAAAACAATCGCAGTCGGTGACAGAAACCATGAAAGAAGTTGCAGCGATCGCCAATGCTACTTCTGAACAATCCAACGCCCTTTCTGCTTCCTTCAAAGAAGCCCTAGATACGGCGCAACAACTCGAAAACACCGTAGATAAATTCACCATCTAATCCCCCCAACAATGAACAATTAATCCCTTGAGCCGGATTGTTGTTCATTGTTTTTCCTCTTTCTAAGTCTGAATGTTGAATACGATAAGATAGGATATCAAGATGGACTTAACCCGCTCCTAAATTAGTTAATACTAGCTGCGAGATCAAGGATTAGCAGAACAAAACAATGACAACTGAATTCAATCGTTTACGCTCTGAAGTTATCAACACTCAAGTTATTACCCGTAACAGTGGAAAACGGCTTGGTGTCGTCAAAGAAATGTTAGTAGATATTGACCGCCGTGAAGTAGTAGCATTAGGGTTACGCGACAGCATAATATCTGTTGCAGGAATGCCACGCTATATGTATTTAGAGGATATTACTCAAAGTGGCGATGTTATTCTTGTAGAAAATGAAGATGTCATTGAGGATGTTGAAATTGAGGCGCTCAGTGCTTTGATCAATTGCGAAGTCATTACTGAAGACGGAGAAATGTTAGGGCGGGTGCGCGACTTTCAATTCAATATGGAAGATGGAAAAGTCTCCTCTTTGATTATCGCCTCTTGGGGATATCCGCAAATTCCAGACCAAGTTCTTAGTACCTACGAACTTCCCATTGAAGAAATTGTTAGCAGCGGTCCCAATCGCATTATTGTCTTTGAAGGCGCAGAAGAACGTCTCACCCAGCTGACTGTGGGAATTTTAGAAAGATTAGGCATTGGTAGCGCACCTTGGGAAAAAGACGACGACGACCTCTACTATACTCCTCCCACTGCTCGTCCTGAAAATCAGTTAGGAACGGGTTTACCCGAACGTCAGCCAGAACGCACTCCTCGGCGAGAAGAACCCCAACCAACCCGTGAACCCATCCGTGAGCCTGTTTATGAAGAGGCTTGGACAGAAGAAGAATGGGACGAACCTGAACCTGAACCTCTCCCCCGTCGTGAAGAGGAATCTATTCGCTATCAAGAAGCAGTATTGGAAGAGGATAATTGGGGAGATGAGGAAACCGCTTATGAAGAGGAACCAGAACCTTTAGCTCGTTTTGATGAGGAAGATGATCTCGAAGAAGATGTCTGGAGAGATGAAGACGACAATTATGTGCCGCCAAAAGTGAATCTTCCTGAAAAGGAAAAAAGCAAAGAGAAGGAAAAAGAACCTGAATATGAAGACTTTAATTAAGTGAAATCTCAGCCCATTTGATCCCATGAAAGCCTCAAAGTCTCCTAGGAATAGGATTCAAGATTATGCCGAAAATAGTTTATCTTTTCTTCCACAAGAAGACTCTCATCATAATCTTTGATTTGATGAGTGA
>JBKHER010000056.1:0-11464 GCA_046540715.1 Halothece sp. | reverse complement strand
GTAGTGCCCCTTGCCAATGAGCGAGATGCGCGATGCCTTACGGCTCGGCTTTCAGACCTAGGATGAGGAAATTCCTGCATTTCGGAGGCATAAGCGGCCAAGGCTTTTGGTTTTAAAGGTAGGGTGTCAGAGATATCCACAAACCAGTTGGGCTGAAAGGTGGTTTTAACTGAGGAAAATTGCCATTCTGTGCTGGAGGGAACTTCAAAAAAGAGAATTGTCTTGGTGGGGTGATTGGGAGTCGATCGCGCTTTGCTAGTTTACTGCTGCTCTAACCAAGTTTCTAACTCTTCTACCTTAGAAACTGTTTCTCCTCCCCCATTCTTTAAAATTGGGACAAAAGGCAACAAACTCCGCAGGTTTTGTTCAAACACTATCTGTGCTTCCACTTCCCATAAGTTAAGCTGTCACGCATTTAAACGACAAGACCAATCGTGAGGAAATGACGGGGCTTACAAGCCTCGAATTCGATCCCGAGGACAGCCCCTCACCGTAGTGCGACCGTCTCGGTCGCCACTAATCCCCAATTTAAATCCACAGCAGCTTAATCAGCTTATAATCTTGATCCGCTCGGATTCCTTGAAAGGTAGAGTCATAGTAACTTCGAATGTTCACCCCTTGACGAGCTTGGTTCGATCTAGCGCGATCGCGCTTCCTGCATTTTTCAAACTACACTACTCCCTCGCACTCTAGCCCTCAACTACCCACACTGAGAGGCAAGGGAAGAGAGACGGAGATCACTTTCGACCATCAACGTCCCACCACAATGGAAATGCTTTTTGATGACTTGGTTAGAGCCAATTTAGATGATTTTGGTCAGTTTGTCAAGTTCCTCAGCGCGATCGCCTCATGTGAAATCACTGAAAGCGTAATCTATAGTTATCCCATTTTGAACAATTAGCGCTACATCCTAAATACTAAGCCCCCCCTTCCGAAGGGGGGTTTGGGGGGATAAAGGGGGGTTAACTTTTTGAAAATGGTATTATTTCAAAACCCGAATTGTTAAGGGGTAAAAATAAAATTGCCCCTTTTTTGCTTTCATCGCTGCCGTGGGAGCAAGGGCTAAACTCCAAATTGTCATCAAAATAGAAACCATGCGTATTGTCTCATTAATTCCTCTTGTCAAAAGCGCGATCGCGCCCACAGAACCTTCCACCTCAGCCCCAAATACAGCTAAATAAATAAAAAAGCCAATAATTCCGATGACAAAAAACACAATACTGTACAAAAATAGTGCGATTTGAAAATTAAGAGCCTCTCTCCCCTGAAAATCAATATATTCTGACTCTTCACGCTTAAATAACCACACCACCCCCACAATAATCACATTAATTAACGGTAAGGGAAATTGTAGCCAATAAAGAGGAATCCAAACTAATCCTGCTACATGACAAATCATTGCCCACTTGATTTCCTCTGGTGTAATATTTGCCACAATAACTCCTGCTAACCAAAGCTGATCAAAACAAAAAGCGCATTAACAAAGAACCAACACTGGTTAAAACGCGACCTAAGCCACCGCCACCACCATTGTCTTCTCGCTGTTGCCGAGCAATTTTCATCGCTTCTAGAAACTGCTGTGAGGCTTGTACCCCTGTCGGATTATCTTGGGAAGCAAATAATTCCGCTGCCAACTGACCATCCTCAATTGCCCCAACTTCATCGCCTAATTCATAACGCGCCACCCCCCTTCCTAAATAAGCTGGCGCATAGTCATTATCGGCTTCAATGGCTCGATTACAGTATTCAATCGCCGTCTCATAGTTCTTTTCTTGAGCCTCAGCAACGGCGAGACGATAAAGTTGTTCTGCCGAACTGGCGCTAGTGGGAACTCCAATCGCTCGTTGAATATAGGCTTTTTCTAAACTTGTCTCTTGTAAGTTGGCATTGGTAAGATAAGCATTTCTTAAATCAGTTCCCTGTAAATTAACCGCCGTTAAATTTGCCCCAGTTAAATCTGCCCCATTCAGGGAAGCCCCAGTTAAATTGGCTCCCGTTAAATCCGCCCCCGAGAGGTTAGCACGACTAAGGTTCGCATTGGTTAAATTTGCCCCTTGTAATTGCGCTCCTGCTAAGTTGGCTCTGACTAAGCCCGCATTAACCAAATTACAATCTTCACATTGTCCACTGGATAATAGCTGATTGAGATGACTTAAATCCTCACTCAGCGCTGGAGATGCAGACATCAGCACCGTTAAAACAGTGGCGGTAGTAGCAGTACGCAGTAACATAAACTCTCAGTAAAAAATTATTTTTCGGCTTCCCTTTCTAGGAAAAGGGTAACTGGCCCATCGTTTTCTAAACTTATCTGCATATTAGCACCAAACTCTCCCGTTTCAATTTTTAATCCAGTGGCTTTCAGTTTTTCCACAAACCTTTCATAGAGCAATTTTGCTGTATCAGGAGACGCAGCTTGACTAAACGAGGGGCGACGACCTTTGCGACAATCTCCATAAAGGGTAAACTGGCTGACAACTAAAATTTCTCCCTGTATTTCTTGGACTGAATAATTCCAGTTGGTGGTATTTTCCCCAGGAAATAATCTTAAATCGAGACATTTTCCAGCCATCCAATCAATTTCTGAATCAGAATCTGTATCACTAATCCCCACCAGCAAGTTTAAGCCGCGTCCGATTTTTCCGATAACGTTCCCATCAACAACAACTTGTGAAGATTTCACTCTTTGTAAAACGATACGCATGATTTATTTGTTATTGGTTATTGGTTATTCCTTAAGGGTAGAGTCCTTAACGATAATGGAACGACGGGACCAGCGTTCAATTTTTCCTTCTTTTTCTAACTCACGCAGTAAGCGAGTGACACTGACCCGAGAGCCGCCCACAGCTTCTGCTATCTCTTGGTGGGTGAGCTTAAAGTTAATTTGCCATCCTGTATCGACTTGATGACCCAATTTCTGGGCTAACCACACGAGAAATAGCCGTAACCGCTCTTGTAAAGGTTCTACCCGATTAATATAGAGTAACTTTTCACTCTCTTGACAGTGATGACATAAACATTGTCCCCAGTGTGACCATTCCTCAGTGACGACTCGTTGCACTTC
This sequence comes from Halothece sp., assembly GCA_046540715.1. Taxonomy (GTDB): domain Bacteria; phylum Cyanobacteriota; class Cyanobacteriia; order Cyanobacteriales; family Rubidibacteraceae; genus Halothece. The sequence continues at coordinate 8,403 of JBKHER010000056.1, read as the reverse complement.
CACAGGAGTTCGACATTGCATGAGATAAGGGGAAACCATGGATAAGGGTGACCCCACTAATTCTCCTCTTCCCCAATACCCGACAATAATCGCATTCCCTTCTTGAGTCCAAGTATAGGTTTTAATTACCCCTGTTTTAATCAGCCATGCCCATTTCGATGAAGTGGGAAGATGCTCTCCCATGGCAAAACTCGCTTCTTTTGGGAAACTGAGTAACTCCGAGTACAGAAGGTTGGATTGTGGCTTCATTAATCTTAATAGAAATTTTTTTCAACTACTTCTGTTATAAGGTAAACTATCCTAGAAAAGCAATTGAATATCTTTTGCAATAATAGAGAGGATTCATTATGAACCAAGAGCATCCCTGGTGGGCTGGAAATGCTCGCCTAACCAATCTTTCAGGACAACTCTTAGGTGCTCATGTTGCCCATGCTGGCTTAATTGTCTTTTGGGCAGGGGCGATGACGCTTTTTGAGTTAAGCCAATTTAATCCCGAGCAACCCATGTTTGAACAGGGATTAATTTTATTACCCCATCTTGCCACTCAAGGTTGGGGTGTTGGAGATGGCGGTGAAATCGTCAGTACCTATCCCTTTTTTGTGATTGGGGCATTACATTTGATTTCTTCAGCTTTTTTGGGCTTTGGAGGCATTTTCCATGCTCGGTCTGAGAAACGCGTCTTAGATCAAAAGCAATTCCCCCTCTTTAGCTACGACTGGAAAGATCAAGGGAAAATGACCACTATTCTAGGGATTCATCTAGTTTTGTTAGGAGGTGGCGCGTTACTGCTGGTGGCAAAAGCCATGTTTTTCGGGGGATTATATGATCCTAACCTTGAAACCGTCCGCACAGTCAGTAGTCCCACTCTTAACCCTGCAACCATTTTCGGTTATCTTTTCGGTGCAGAAGGGAAACATTGGCTGGCTGCAGTAGATAATTTAGAAGATGTTGTTGGCGGTCATATTTGGATTGCTGGCTTACTCATTGGCGGCGGTATCTTCCACATTGTCACGAAACCCTTTGGCTGGACACAATCTTTATTTGTTTGGTCGGGAGAAGCCTATCTTTCCTATAGTTTAGGGGCTTTAGCTTTGATGGGCTTTATTGCCACTTATTTTGTTTCGGTGAATACGACGGTGTATCCAGAAGTCTTTTATGGGCCAGGGTTAGAAATTCGTTTAGGGATTGTTCCCTATTTCTCTTCCCCTGATCCCAATTTAGTTTCAGCTCGCACTTGGCTGGCAAATGCTCATTTCTGGCTAGCATTTTTCTTGTTACAAGGCCATATTTGGCACGCACTACGGGCGGCTGGCTTTGACTTCCAACGCGGTCGTGTCAGTAATGAACGTGCTTCTTCGGCAACATAATTTTTTTTGATTCATAAATGCAAAGAGTTTGCAAGGAGGAATTGAAATGACGGCTGTTATTGCTAATAGTCCCAATAAGGAACAAATCCCAGATGTGGGGTGGTGGGCTGGAAATGCTCGCTTTGTCAATCTTTCGGGTAAATTACTTGGCGCTCATGTTGCCCATGCAGGGTTAATTACTTTCTGGGCAGGGGCAATGACGTTGTTTGAAATCTCCCGTTACAGTCCCAGTGAACCGATGTATGAGCAGGGATTAATTTTACTCCCCCACTTAACCACCTTGGGCTTTGGTGTTGGTAGCGGGGGAGAGGTTGTCAGTACCTATCCCTATTTTGTCATTGCTGTGTTACATATTGTCTCTTCTGCGGTTTTAGGTGCAGGAGGCGTTTATCATGCGCTTTTGGGGCCAGAGGTTTTACCGCAAAATAATAACTTTTCTGGCTTTTTTGGCTATGACTGGGCAGATAAAAACAAAATGACCACCATTTTGGGGATTCATTTGATTTTCCTCGGTGTTGGTGCGTTTCTCCTTGTCTCTAAAGCCATGTTCTGGGGTGGTATTTTTGATCCTTGGGCTGGCAGTGATGGCGCTGTGCGCGTTGTTAATAATCCCACCCTGAACCCGCTCACCATTTTTGGCTATCTCTGGGGGCAACACGGCTGGGATGGTATGGCTGCTGTGGATAATTTAGAAGATGTGGTCGGTGGTCATCTCTGGATTAGCCTAATTTTAATTGCTGGTGGTGTATTCCATATCTTGACCCAACCTTTTGCTTGGGCGCGACGAGTGCTGTTTTATTCTGGGGAAGCCTATCTATGTTACAGTCTTGGCGCGATCGCGTATATGGGGATTTTAGCGGGCTATTTCGTCAGTGTGAATGACACCGTTTATCCTGAAGTCTTTTTTGGCGCAGCAGGAAACTGGGAAACCGTTAGCGGAACCGTTTCTGCACGAGGTTGGCTAGCCAGTTTTCACTATGCCTTAGGCGCAATTTTCCTCTTAGGGCATTTGTGGCACGCCATTCGGGTTCGCGGTGCTTTTGCAGGATTTGATTTCAAACAAGGGGATGTTATTCAGGCGTATGGAGAAAGTTATGAAGGGAACCTTGCTACGCCTGTCAATTCTAGTGATATTACCTTGAAGTTTGTTGCTAATTTACCGATTTATCGCGACGGGTTATCCCCTCTAATGCGCGGTTTAGAAATTGGCATGGCGCATGGTTATTGGTTAATCGGCCCCTTTGCGGTTTTAGGGCCCTTACGGAATAGTGAGTCTGGCTTACTCGCCGCTTTAGTCAGTGCTTGTGCCTTAATTGTGATTATGACCGTTTGTCTCTCCATTTATGGCAGTGTTTCTTTTGAAAAAGAAGTCGAAACGGTTCCTCAACAGGATTCGACCCAAACAATTCCTAATGTTCCTGCTGGCATTAACACTAAAGAAGGCTGGAGTTTATTTACAGGAGGATTCCTTGTTGGAGGCGTTGGCGGTGCAATTTTTGCTTACCTCTTATTAGATCAATTTGTTGAGCTAATTTTCTAAACTTTTAAGCTCATTTTTATTCGTTTCCTTGTCTTCTAAATTATTAGGAGGCGAGGAAATTTCTGTGCCAATTTTTAGTAATTGAAGGGGCAAAAATTTTTTTCTAAAATAGTTGACAAGTTTTAGCAATTAGGTTTAATCTAAAAACAGAAAGCAAATTTATTCTCAACTTAAAAAATGAATATTTGTCCTTGCTGTCGTGGGCAATTGTTACGCCAAGTCAGTCGGCATCGCGTTTACTGGTTTTGCCCTCACTGTTGGCAAGAAATGCCAAGAAAGACAGCAAAATTTAATACCAAGTTAGTCACTTTAGTTAAGGAGTAGATAATGGCAAAAATTGGATTATTTTTCGGTTCAACGACAGGAAACACACAAGACATCGCCGAGCGTATTCAAAAGGAGTTTGGCGGTGAGGATGTGGTCAAATTACATGAAATCTCAGAAGTGGAAGATAATGAGTTTGAAGATTATGAAAATATCATTATTGCTTGTCCAACTTGGGATATTGGACAGTTACAAAGTGACTGGGAAGGGTATTATCCAGAATTAGATGAGGTCGATTTTAGTGGGAAAAAAGTTGCCTATTTTGGGGCTGGTGATCAAGAGGGTTATGCAGATAATTTTCAAGATGCGATGGGAATTTTAGAAGAAAAAATTTCAGAATTAGGAGGGAAAACAGTGGGATATTGGCCAACTGAGGGCTATGATTTCAATGAATCTCAAGCCGTCCGAAATGGCAAGTTTGTGGGATTAGCCTTAGATGAAGATAATCAAGAGGATTTAACCGATGAACGGATTAGTGCTTGGGTAAAGCAACTAAAAAGCGAATTTGATCTTTAAGCAGTAAATCGTTAATAGTTAGCAGTTTTGTTAACTATTAACTCTCTGATGTCATAGAAAAGGGGGACAATGGTTTTACAAATTATTTGCTTCTGTTTTACTTGGGGATTTATCATTTTTTGCCTCTGGAATGGCTGGCGAGTGACAAAACGAGGAACCAATTATCTGAAAACGTTACATCAAGTTCCTTGTAGCCGTTGTGCCTTTTTCACTAATGATCATCGCCTAAAATGTACGGTTAATCCTTATGAGGCGGGAACAGAAGAAGCGATTAATTGTCGTGATTTTGAACCTAAGGGCGAGTCTGATGGTTGTTCCTGTCACAATCAATCAAATCAAAAGAAAGCGCGATCGTTTGCTTATTCTTCAAAGGTTTTATTTCGTAATCAAGATCTCTAATTTTTAGTTCCTAGAATAGTAATGATGTCAAAAAAACCGATTGCCGTTTGGCTAACTCCCAATCCTGTTTTTCATAGTTTTCATTCTCCTTTATTGCGCGATCTATCTCAATATGGTTCTGTTGCCCATTGGGAATATTTGCAAAGTCAAGATGAAGGTTCTTCGTTACCAAAAGCCGTTACTTCTGTAGGAGATTATTTAGATACTTTATCCTCCTCGGTTCATTTAATTGGACATGGGTTAGGGGGATGGTTAGGATTATTATATGCTCGTCAATTTCCCACTCGAATTAAGTCTTTAACCTTATTAGGAGTGGGATCGAATCCTGCTTTAGATTGGCAAGCCTATTACTATAGCTTATTTAAGCATTTACGCTGCCCCAAAGGAATTATTTTAGAACAGATGGTCTATAATCTATTTGGGGAACAAAGCCGTACGATGAGCCATTATTTATCGGAAGTGTTACGAAGAGACTTGCAATCTTCTCCATCTCCCCATTCGCTTTTTAAGGAAGTAAGTGATCAAGAAGGGGGAATTGATATTCCCTTATTAGTTTGTGGAAGTGAAGATGACTTAGTCGTTCCACCGACAGCGATTAAAGGTTGGAAAAGCTATCTTAAACCGAAACGGGATGAGGTATGGTTAACCTCTCGTGGCTATCACTTTTTCCATTACTTCTATCCACAAGAAGTTGGGGCAAAAATACGGCAGTTTTGGCAAGAAAAAGAAGAACAGAAGGTACAAGGAAATGAACTCATTTATCAGTTACCTTCCTAGCATGGTTACTGAAAATTAATTTCCGAAAATAAGGTAGGAGACGCGATCGCGCTTGACAACCCCAACTGATAATGACGTACAGAATTATAATGAATTGAACTATTCTGAAAATATGGCGCTCACGTTTAGCAAGACTGGACGGGAGTGAGGTAGGGTGATCAGGGAGTGAGGTGAAGAGAGAAAGCAATTCCCATCATATTTGTAGTTTGAGTTGACAGATCAAAGTCAACATAATCACTCTCCCTCTGGAAAAGATTAATTGTTTAATAATTGGCGCGATCGCGTATCAACTTCAACTCAGCAACTTCGCCCTAAGAAACGTTAAAATTACCTTAAAATTTAAGTTGGTTTTGGTGTTGAGGAGAAAAATGAAATCTATCAAGCCTTTACTCGCCATAGCAGTTATTACAAGTGCTTTTGTCTTAACCACAGACCGGGCAACTGCCCAAGCCGCCTACGGGAGTTATATGGGAGTGGGAGTTACTTACGGGGGAAATGAAGATGACCGCGGACAGGGAGAACAATTTGGTGGCGTAATTGGCGTTCGGTATAAACTCCTAGAAGCCCCGATTTCTCTCCGCACTCAGAGTTTAATTGGGGCTGGAACTGCCATTGTTCCGACGATTTCCTATGATGTTCCTCTCAATTGGCAAACCGATATTTATCTCGGGGCTGGGGCTTCTTTTGCGACAGGAGACTCTCCTTCTCCAGTGGGTGACCAAACCAGTTTTGCGATTCAGCCCGGGATTGATTTTATGATTCCTGACGAGAATACAGTCTTGTTTGGAAATGCTATTGTTACCTTTGATGCGTTTCGGGAAGGGGGTGGCCCTGCTTTCTCATTACAAGGAGGCATGGGGTTACAATTTTAAGTAGTATTCTTGTTTACAACTCCCCAGACCATGTTTCTAAAAAGCCTCTTTAGTCAAGCGGAAAAAAATCAGCAATGGCAACCCATCATCAAAGCCTTTGCCAAAGTAGTGGGAAAAGATGGAGTCATTCAACGCAAAGATGAACTGCTGACCTATGAATGTGATGGATTAGCCAGTTACCGTCAACGCCCAGCAGTGGTAGTGCTTCCTCGTACTACCGAACAAGTAGCTGGGGTGGTCAAAGTTTGTAATCAGTATGATTTACCTTGGGTGGCAAGAGGGGCGGGAACTGGGTTATCTGGGGGGGCTTTACCCCTCGAAAATGGGGTTTTGATTGTTACTGCACGGATGAATCAAATTCTAGAAACCGATATCCCGAACCAGCGTGTGGTTGTACAACCAGGAGTCATTAATAATTGGGTAACTCAGGCGGTAAGTGGAAAAGGATTTTATTATGCCCCAGACCCCTCTAGTCAGATTATTTGTTCCATTGGGGGGAATGTTGCGGAAAACTCAGGCGGTGTTCATTGTCTTAAATATGGGGTAACGACCAATCATGTATTAGGACTCAAAATTGTCACGCCAGAAGGGTCAATTTTAGACATTGGGGGAACCCTCCCAGAAATGCCTGGATATGACCTCACAGGCTTATTTGTAGGCTCTGAGGGAACATTGGGCATTGCTACCGAGATTACATTACGGATTTTAAAAGCCCCTGAGTCAGTGGCTGTGTTACTTGCTGATTTTAAAACGATAGAAGAAGCGGGAAATGCGGTGGCTGCCATTATTGGCGATGGCATTATCCCTGCGGGAATGGAAATGATGGATAATCTCACGACTAATGCTGTAGAAGATGTGGTGGGGGCGGGATGTTATCCTCGCGATGCTGGGGCAGTTTTGTTAGTGGAATTAGATGGGTTAGAGGTGGAAGTGACCCATAATATTGAGCGGACAGCTAAAATCTGTCAAGAAAATGGGGCGCGAGATACGACGATTGCTAAAGATGCAGAAAAACGCGCCAAATTATGGAAGGGACGAAAAGCGGCGTTTGCGGCAGCCGGACATTTAAGCCCTGATTATTTTGTCCAAGATGGGGTAATCCCGCGTACCCAGTTGGCGACAGTGTTACGAGATATTGAGGCGTTAAGCGAAGAGTATGGCTATCGCATTGCCAATGTGTTTCATGCAGGTGATGGCAATTTACATCCTCTAATTTTATATGATGAATCCGTTGAAGGCTCTCTAGAAGTGGTAGAAGAAATTGGGGGGAAAATTCTCAAGCGTTGCGTAGAAGCGGGAGGAAGTATCTCGGGAGAACATGGTATCGGTGCGGATAAAAATTGCTATATGCCCCAGATGTTTAATGAGGTAGATATTGAAACTATGCAGTATGTTCGCACTGCTTTTAATCCCAAAGGATTAGCAAACCCGACCAAGTTATTTCCCACTCCTCGCACTTGTGGGGAAGCGGCGAATGCGAAGAAGACTGCGGAATTCAAGGGGGCGCAGTTGTATTAATATTATCCATTATGGGATATAACAAAAGTTCTATAGTTATTCCAATTATTTTCCGTAATGCGACCGTCTCGGTCGCTACTAGGGAGCAAGATGCTCCCACTCTCAGCTTGATGGTTTTTATTTGGAATGACTATAATTGAACTGATTCAGAGGTTTTATTTTGTTTCCTAGGATAAGTAAAAGCGCGCGATCGAACTGAGTCTATTTGAGGAACATCAGTTGCTTTTTCCATGTTTTCTTTTTCTTGATCTAACTTCAGAATTGCCTGACCAATTGCTTTCGCCATTAAGGGTGGAACGGCATTTCCAATCTGTCGCCATTGTTGAGTCACTGTTCCACAAAAAATATAATTTGCAGGGAAAGATTGAATTGCAGCGGCTTCTCTGGCGGTGAGATATCGATCTTCTGTGGGATGATAGAAAGTCGTGCGACTGGTGTTAATTGTTCCTGCACAAGTAGCGCGATCGAGCCGTCTTAATTTTGCTTCTCGAAAACGTCTTTCTAATAACTGTTCCCAATCAACATCAAACCATAATTCAGGAGGTAAATATTTTTTCTGATCTCTTTCATAGCGAATACTTCCTCCTTCTGGAATATAACTTAAACGTTTTTTTTCCAGAGAATTAGTAATTTGAGCCTTTTCTAGATCATGATTAAAGATTTGATTATCATCTGTTTTTAAATGCTCAAATGCCCAAGCTACTGTTGTGGGTAAGGAAGGGCTTTTTTCCTCCTCTTCAGGATCAGTACATAAAATTTCAGGATATAAATTTTTAACTTGAAAGCGATTAGCTAATAAAATGCTTCGTCTTCTTTTTTCAGGAACACCATAATGATGTGCTGATAAAACTTTGATGTCAACACGATAGCCAATTTTTCTAAAACTATCAAAAATTATGTTTAAAGTTGCTTCATTTCTTCTTGATAAAAGCCCTGTTACATTTTCCATTATGACATAATCAGGAAGAAGACCTTCAATAATTCGTAAGAATTCCCCAAATAAAAAATTCCGTTGATCTTGATGATTATTTTGACCAATTGTAGAAAATCCTTGACAGGGTGGCCCTCCACAAATTAAATCAATTTTTTT
>JBKHER010000055.1:0-11562 GCA_046540715.1 Halothece sp. | reverse complement strand
GCAAGATGCTCCCACTACTGTTAAACTGCTGTTTTTTATTTGGAATTACTATAAAGACCTTTTCTTTTACATTGTCATGGGCGTAACTCACTATCTCCACACTGCTATTCTCGTTTCTGACGTAGAAAAAGCTGAACCTTTCTACTCGCAAATTTTGGAATTACCGAAGACAGAACGATCTTTGAAGTTTCCGGGCATTTGGTATCAGCTAGGGGATTATCAAATTCATCTCATTGAAGATCAAAATTGGACAGCAACTGAAGTGAATGAAAAGTGGGGGCGTAATCCTCATTTAGCCTTAGCTGTGAGTAATCTAGAGGAGATTAAAACACGCCTCAAAACTAATGGCTATCCGTTTCAAGAAAGTTCTTCTGGACGGGCTGCTTTGTTTACCAAAGACCCTGATGGCAATATTATTGAGTTAAGCCAACAATGATAGTTTATGGTGTTCTGCTTGTAATTGCTTAACCATTTTTTACGGTGTCCTGATCAAATAACCTTGCTTGTAATTCTCCCTTAATTCGATTTAAAATTGACTCTTCATCTAAAGAATCAAGGATATTTTTAACCACTGATTTCGGCCCATCTAATCCCCATGAAGCGCCATTGGCCAGGTAGGTATTGCTAACATGACCAATGGCATAAGAAGACACCCCAGCGACTCCGGCTTGGGTAATGGCAACGGAAACATAAGGAACAAAAGAAGCGCCCCCGGTGACGGGTGCAGATAAGCCTAAAATTCCTTTGAGAGAACTTAATCCTAAACTGGTTAAAACGTCACTGGCACTAATTCCCCCCATACTAATGGCAATTTTCTGTAAAAGCGCGATCGCGGCAGTTTGAGTCATGGGAATGCCATAAAGACGCGATAAAGCCAGAATCATCGCCACATCCACTACTGCCCCTGTAAATAAGTCTAAAACCGTAACAGGATTCAGGGCAACAGCCACTGCTTTTGTCAGTGAAGCCTTCCAAATTAATTGTTCTGCTGCTTCTGAGCGAATTTCTAATTTCCGTTGTAAAATCTGATCATTAACCTCGTCCGCATAAAGCATGGTGTTGAGAGCAACCAGAGACTTTCCTTCCCGATCAAGAATTTCGAGGATTTTCCGCTTTAATTCCAGCACTTGCGGCGTTCCCTGTTGCGTTTTGATCCCCATCGTCCCATCTTTACGGCGAATCCCCCGTTTTTCCAACGGACAAGCTGCTACCATCACCACTTCCTCTGGGGAAAGTAATTCCTTAACGCGATCGCTGCAGATTGTCTGATGAATGGCAGCGCGATCGGCTTCTGGATACTGATCAATTTTATTAAACACCAGTAACATCGGTTTCCCCACTTCCCGTAACCGAGACAAAGCATTATATTCAACTTTCGTGATATCCCCTGCCACAATAAACAGAATTAGATCCGCCTGTTTGGCAACTTGATGCGCCATCAACTCCCGAGTTTCCCCATCTACTTCATCAATCCCAGGGGTATCCACTAACTGAATTTGAGACTGTTGATGACTCGGTAAAGACACCCGTAAAATATCCTGATCACTATTGCCTAAACTTTCTTCACTTAATTCCCAATTAGCACTCCCCACAGTGCGCGTTACCCCATGTAAGGGGCCAGTTTGAAACACATTTTCCCCTAACAGGGCATTTAAAACCGAAGACTTCCCTCTCCCCACCATGCCAAAAGCAGCAATTTGCACCACAGAGTGATCCAACTTATCCAACATTGCTGTGAGATAGTTGATTTCTGCTTCTAAGCCAGACTGTTCCTCTGGGCTAAGATTAATATTCTGTACAATGCTTCTTAAGGAGTCTTGGGCTTGTTTATAGTTAATTTCGGCAGTAATCTCTTCAAAGCTAAAAATTACGTCTTCTAACTCGCTCCTTTGTTCCTTTTTAGAATGAATTGGCTCAGAATCAGATTTAGTCACAGATGATCTACCATAATGCAGTGCTGATCTAATGAATAACAAATAACACCGCCCTTTGTACAAATTTGCTAGGGTAACTCTTGAAAGACTATTCAAAAGGGATAAACGGTGAGTGTGCCGAAAACAACAGCTTATGTCCGGATTATTCGCCAATCATTACGCGACGGAGAAATGGAAGGAGAAGTTAGCGCTGGCAGTTATCAATGGTGGTTTCAATGGCAATTTCGGCAAGATCGTTTAATTGTGCAACCCTCTCTAGGAAAAGCGTTAATTATTGAACCCCTAGGGCGGTTTTTAGAGCGATGTGACTATCAACTCGAATCGGGAGGAGACTATGAATTTACTATTAGAGCCAAACTATAGCATTTCATTAGTTAGCGGCTTACAAAGAACGAAAACGAAATGGTTGCAATTCAAACTCATAACGATTATGATTTAGATAGAAGTTCAAGCAGGGGGGTTACCCAAAATGGAAATAAAAGAAATTCCACTCAACGCTATCCGTCGTCCACTCCCACGACAGAATGATCCAGAAAAAGTCAAAGCTCTCATGGACTCAATTGCAGAAGAGGGGCTTCGTGAACCCATTGATGTGCTAGAAGTCGAAGGAAACTATTATGGCTTTTCTGGTTGTCATCGCTACGAAGCCCATGAGCGTTTAGGAAAAGAAACCATTAAATGTCGGGTTCGTCGCGCCCCCCGTGCTGTTCTTCAGAAACATCTGGCTTAAGACTTCTCTCCTGTGAATGATTAACTCTTTGCTCAAAGATCATAAGATCAAGGGGAGTAGGGTGAAAGACCTAAAAATACGTACAAGACTTAAAGTTAGGAGATAACTATGCAAACCGCAGATCCCAAAACTAACCAAACACCCGTTAATATTGGTATTGAAGAAGATGATCGCCAAGCGATCGCAGAAGGACTCTCTCGCCTTCTTGCTGATACCTACAGTTTATATCTAAAAACCCACTACTTCCACTGGAATGTTACCGGTTCGATGTTCCATTCCCTTCATCAAATGTTTGAAGAAGAATATGTGGAATTAGCACAAGCTGTGGATGATATCGCCGAGCGCATTCGTACTTTAGGAGCCGTCGCTCCTGGCAGTTATAGCCAATTTGCAGAACTCTCTTCTGTTAGTGAAACCCGAGACGTTCCTTCTGCTCAAGAAATGGTACGTCTGCTGGTAGAAGCGAATGAAACCGTTGTCCGAACGGCTCGCTCCGTTTTCCCGGCTGCAGAACGGGCCAATGATGAAGCCACTGCTGACTTAGTCACCGAACGGATGCGAACTCATGAAAAAACGGCTTGGATGTTACGTAGCATGATTGAGTAATCCTCAATTAGATTAAGCTGAGTAGGGGTTTGATTGCAGACCCTTACTTTTTCCCTGAGTGTGCTAGTTGACGTAGTGTAATCGATAATGCTGTTATTGTCTCCTAAGTAAGCTAACTTAGAGAAGACCTGATTGTTATCTTTTTTTACAATTAAGGCAAAATTATTAAGAAAGGCTTAAACAAGCAGGGTACAATGGAAGAACTGTGTGCCACTGGAGGATTAAAGTGTTTACACGATTAGCTCACCAACATCGCCAATTTATTCAAGACCTCGTCATGAATTTGCAAGCTCTTGCCATTGTATTAGAGAAACGAGGGTATCTCGCTTCTTGCTATACTTGTGGTCAAGAAATGAACAGTGCTTCTTTCATGGTTAGCTTAGGAGATAATCACTTAATTCGATTTCTTGTGTCCGATTATGGAATTACTTGGACAGAAATGTGTGATGATCGGGAATTAATGAAGTTAGAAGGAGCAGAAGCGATTAATCAACTGCAAGAGCTTGCTAATCTGTTGAAAACAGAAGTTTGTCAAACGAATCTCGACAGGGTTAGGGTTTCTACTCATTTAACGACAATAGAAAGCTAAGTAACTTCTAATTTGATGATGGATGATATTAACCTCATGAACGCGGTTCCGGTGGCTCTCGCCGCAATCATTGGCATTAGTGCCTTTTTAATGATGTTTACAACGGTTTTTACTAACCGTCGCTAACGCCCTAGTGCAGGCTGGTAAAAGTGGTTAGATAGTTTAGTTACTGGTCAATTACTTCTGAGGCTCTGCACTAGAATGGAAAATTTGATCGCACCTTCTGAGTCTAACGATGAGACAGGGGCGCATTGATAGTGATAGTCTTAAGGACAGTACCAAGCTAGTCAATAGTGACCTCATAAGGGTCACTACGTTTATGGTGGTACAGCAACTTAAAATCGCAGTGCGTTCAAGTAAACAACGTGGACTTAGAACAAATTTTTCAAACCCCCCATCCTGTTATTGGTGTTGTTCACCTTTTGCCCCTTCCCACGTCTCCCCGTTGGGGCGGAAATATGGAAGCCGTTCGAGAACGTGCCGAACAAGAAGCGACCGCTCTCGCGGCTGGCGGTGTCGATGGGATTATTATCGAGAATTTTTTTGACGCGCCCTTTGCTAAAAATCAAGTTGATCCGGCTGTGGTTAGTGCCATGACGCTAATTGTCCAACGGGTGATGAATTTGGTGATGTTGCCTGTGGGGATCAATGTCCTCCGAAATGATGCGAAAAGCGCGATCGCGATCGCGTCTTGTGTGAATGCTCAATTTATTCGTGTGAATGTTCTCACAGGTGTTATGGCAACGGATCAAGGCTTAATTGAAGGCGAAGCCCATGAGTTAATGCGATATCGTCGGGAATTGGGATCAGATATTGCCATTTTTGCCGATGTCTGTGTGAAACACGCTCATCCCTTAGCCGGCGCCAATTTAGCAACAGAAGTGCAAGAAACCGTTGAACGAGGATTAGCCGACGGTCTGATTATTTCTGGTGGAATGACAGGACAACCGCCCCAATTAAAAGACCTAGAAGAAGCTGCCAATGTCGCAGGAGGCAAGCCCATCTTTATTGGTAGTGGGGCAACTTGGGATAACATTCCCAGTTTCTTAAAAGTCGCTAATGGAGTCATTGTCGCCAGTTCCCTCAAACGCAATGGGGATATTCATAATCCGATTGATCCCATTCGGGTGAGTCAGTTTGTGGAAGCGGTACGAGAAAGCGAAATGCCCCCTGATGAGACAATGAGCTTCTATTCTAAAAGTTAAGGTAGGATTGAATTATCCTTATTCCTAATTGGTTAGGAGGAAAATCGAAAATGACACGACGACGTTCCACCCCTTGGATTCAACGTTGGTCTCGTCCAATTATTGGCGCGATCGCCGTTTTAGGGGCAGTTCTCACCGCTTACCTAACGATACAAAAACTGACCGGTCAAACTGTTGGCTGTGCCCCCGGGGCCGAACCGGGAAGCGACGGTTGTAGTAATGTTCTCAACAGCGCTTATGCCACAGTTTTTGGGCTACCGTTAAGTTTATTTGGCTTCTTAGCCTACACTGCCATAGTAATCTTTGCCCTGACCCCTTTAGTCATTAATCGTGACACCAATAAAAGACTGCGTAACCAAATTGAGGAATGGAGTTGGTTCTTTCTTCTCATTGGCAGTACCGCCATGACCGTTTTTAGTGGCTATTTAATGTATGTTCTAGCCACCGACCTACAAACCACCTGCCCCTACTGTATTGGGTCAGCACTATTTTCTATTAGTTTATTATCTCTCACCCTATTAGGAAAAGAGTGGGACGATTTAGGACAAATTTTCTTCACAGGTGCAGTGGTTGCCCTAGTCACCTTAGTGGGGACGTTAGGTGTTTATTCTAATGTCAATGAGGGCGTTGTTTCTACAGAAGAATCCCAGGTAATCCCTGTTGCTGATACCGCACCGCAACCCCCAGATGGATGGGACATCAGTACAACTTCAGGAGATGCTGAAAATGCCCTCGCTGAACATTTAACAGAGATTGGGGCAAAAAAATATGGCGCGTTTTGGTGTCCTCACTGTTACGAACAAAAACAATTGTTTGGAAAGACAGCCTTTGATAAAATCAATTATGTAGAATGTGATCCACGAGGCACTAAAGCTCAACCTGAAACCTGCCAAGAAGCAGGGGTTAAATCATATCCTAGTTGGGAAATTAATGGGGAAATGTATCGTGGAGCACAGCCCTTAGAACGATTGGCTGACCTTTCTGATTATCAGGGACCAACTAACTTTAAGTATGAATTACCATCCCGTTAATGGGAATAATAATGAGGAAAGCCCAGACAAAATTAAGTAATTCATTAGAATGCTAGTGCCAGCAGAAAAATCAGTTAAACTACAACTCGAAAAACGCCTCGAAGAAGAGCGGGTTAAAGAAGAAAAAATGCACGAAGTTCTGCTGTTGCTAGACAATTTAGTAGAACGAGAAGAAGCAACCGTTAAAGACGTATTAAATCGTTTATATGATGTGGGATCAATTAATGTTATTAATAAAAAAGTGGGATTTCGTCCTATGAATCGCTTCTTAAAAATGATTGCTCGTCTTTCTAAACCTGCATTTCGGGCTGTTGCTTGGCGATGGTTTAAACGCAATGGTCCACAACTAATTACTAACTGGTTGCGGACCAAAGTTTCTTTTTAAAGGGAAAAAAGCCTAACTTTCGACTTTCATTTTCTCGACAAGTTCTTGCAATTCTTCTCGACTTGCCTGATAAACTTGACCGCAGAAGTGACAAGTTGCTTCTGCCCCTTCGTCTTTTTCAATCATATCTTCTAACTCATCAACCCCGAGGAGTTTTAAGGCTCCCATCATTCGTTCAAAGGTGCAGCCACAATGGAAGCGTAGCATTTGCACATCTGGGAAAATATGTAACCCCAGATCCCCCAATAATTCCTCAAAAATTGTGGATAGACTTTTTCCCTGTCGCAATAAAGGGGTAAACCCTGATAAATGACCCACTCTTGATTCTAAAAGGTTGACTAAATCATCATCATGAGAAACTTGGGGCAATACCTGTAATAAAATTCCTCCAGCTGCGGTTACTCCTTCTGCACCTACAAAAACCCCTACTAATAAAGCTGAGGGGGTTTGTTCGGAAGTGACGAGATAATTCGCCACATCATCGCCAATTTCCCCAGAAACTAATTCTACGGTACTGGAATAGGGATAACCATAACCCACATCTCGCACTACATAGAGATAGCCATCACGCCCGACAGCGCCACCCACATCTAGTTTTCCTTTATGATTAGGGGGCAACTCCACCGAGGGATTTTGGACATAGCCTCGCACTGTGCCATCAGCGCCAGCATCCACTAAAAGCCCTCCTAGAGGTCCATTACTTTTAATACGAAGATTCACCCGAGATTGTTCTTGCTTCATATTAGAAGCCAATAATAACCCCGAAGACATACTTCTTCCTAAGGCTGCAGTTGCCACATAGGAAAGATTATGTTTCTGTCGGGCTTGTTCTGTTAATCGTGTGGAAATCACTCCCACCGCACGAATGCCTCCCTCGGCTGCGGTTGCCCGAATTAACTGATCTGCCATTATCTTGTTAATGTCCTTACATTTCTTTACATGGACTACTCTTTTCTATGGTAATGCTATGGGCTATAGATGATTGGTTTCACGTTTAATGGTGTCTAAGGGAACTTCTGAGAAATACTGACAGCGGAATTGCTCTTCTTGTATGGCTTCTAAAAACATTTGTACTTCATTATGATGGAGAGAGTTAGATTTTAATTCCCCTGAGATATTAATGACTTCTTCTCCGTCAATAACAAAACCAACACGGCCGAGGGCTTTTAATCCCCATTGCAAAACCTTTTCACTGCAGTGTAATTTCTCTTTTAGAGCTTGTGAAGTAACACTTTTTTCCGTTCGTTGTAGATAAAGGGCAATTCCCAGTAAGGTTTTCCAAGTTTTTCTGGGAGAGGAGATTGGTGGTAAGGAATAAGCTAAAGCAACCGCTGACTGATTTTTGATGCCCAGTGTAATCCCTTGGCTTAATTCTCTCCAACTGCGGGGACAAGTTTCTAATTTGATAATCGGTTGATGCGTCTTTAACTCACAGTAATCTGTTTTTTCTTGACGCTGATCTAAAATTAAAACGTTTTCTGAACTTAAGGATTGTTTATAAGGCTGCCCATTAGTTAACTTCACATCTATTAATCGCACCTGATAATCCCTTTCATAAGCATTAAAATCTAATTCTACAACTGCATCACAAGATTGGTTTTCGGGTAAGTCTTCTTTATAATGTCCCCACCAAATACCAGAAAATCCTTCAGGTTTAGTTTGATCACAAATTTGGAAGCTAGTGCGAATATAACTGATTTTTTTACCGCGATTATCTTCAATATTTTTATTCCAAATTTCACTAAACCAACAATTTTTAATTAATAACTGAGGCGTGGGGTTTCCCATACCATAGGGTTCAAGTAATTTAATGGCTTGAAATAACGCTTGCCCTAATTCTTGAACGGTTACAGTTAAGTCAATATTAATTGTGGGTTCTAATTCTAGGTTGCCATATTTTTGTCGGAATTTTTGATTAATGGCTTCTTGAAATAAGGGGAGATTTTCCGCTTTTATACTAAGCCCAGCAGCAAAGGGATGTCCGCCAAACCGATCGAGTAAATGAAGTTGGGAATAAAGTAAATCATATAAATCTATTTCTTGCAGCGATCGCGCTGATCCTCGCGCCATTGTTACCCCATCTTCATCCTGATAAAGGTTTAAAAGAATGGTCGGACGGGCATAAGTTTGAGCAATTTGCCCTGCTACTAATCCTAACACCCCCGGATGCCATTCGCGATCGGCTAAAACAATTACCCCCGTTGTGGATAAATCAATTTTTTCAATTTGTTTTTTAACCGCATTTTCCGTTTCCTTTTGTAATTGTTTACGGCGACTATTAGCCGCATCGGTTTCTTGCGCCAACCGTTGACAAGTTTTTTCCTCTCGACTGGTTAATAACTCGACCGCAAAACTCGCATCTCCTTGAATGCGACTAATGGCATTAATTCGAGGCCCCAAACCAAAGGAAATATCCATGGGGCGATCGCCGTTTTTTTTGCATAATTTTAATAATTCAGCTACCCCTGGTCGAGTGGGATTATCTCTTTGTTTTGCCAACTTTTTAATGCCTTTTTGGGCTAAATAGCGACAGTCTCCTCGTAATTCAACTAAATCGGCAACTAACCCAATTGCGACTAAATCTAATAACTCTTCTGCCGACTGTTCAGGAATATCAGGAAAAGACTCATAGAGAGATTCCACTAACTTATAAGCAACAGCCACTCCAGAAAGATGATAGAGAGGATGCGTTTCCTTGAGGTATTTCGGGTTAAGAATTGCGACTACTTTGGGGTCTTCTGCTGGCAAAGTATGATGATCGGTTACAATAACATCAATGCCCCAATTTTTTGCTTGCTTAATTTCTTCTAAATTCATACTACCTGTATCACAGGTAATCACTAAAGTTACGCCCGCTTGTGCCAACTTTTCTAAACCTGAATAATTTAAGCCATGGGACTCAGTGAGGCGATTGGGAATATAATAAGAAAGTTGCTCAGGCGTAGGGAAAAAAGGCTTTAATCCCTCCCAAAGTACACTCGTTGCTGTAATCCCATCCGCATCAAAATCTCCCCAAATTGTTACTTTTTCTTGATTCTCCCATGCTTTTTGCAAACGCGCGATCGCTGCCTTCATTTGTTGCCCAAAACCAGCAAAACCAGATGTAGAAATATACTGACTTGGATCAAGAAATGGGGCTAAAGATGCTAAATCACAGATTCCCCGTTGCCATAATAATTGAGCAATATAGTGGCTGTAGTTGGGATGATAACTTTCAACTGCTTCTTTAAACCATTGGGGAGGCATTTCTTGGGTAACAATTTTCCAATAAGACATAATAGTTATTTGTTATTTTCATTGGTCACTGGTTTTAAAAGGACAAATTTAGTCCCTCAGGAGAGTGAAAATTGCTATATTTCTAGCTATTTAGTCGAAACAATAACAGTTGGGTGGGCTCTTTTTCTCTAAAGTTATCATCACTAATCACCAATAAACTCTGGCTACCATCAGCTAAACGGGGACCAATCGCTAACCCTTCTAAATTATAAATATCAAAATCAAGCTCAGAAAAGTCAAACAGTAATTTTTTTCGTAATGGTTGCAAATCTCCTAAATCAGCATTAAAACTTGCCACTCCTGACGTATCTGTGGCATCTCCCACCGCAACTAAAAATAATTTTCCCCCATATCCCTCTAAACCATAAGTTCTTTCTAAACTAAGAAAATAACCTTCTGGTTGAATAGCTAAGAGTTCTGTAAGCCCTTGAACCATAGTTCCCGCAGGGGGTTCATCAAGAAGATAAAGATGTTCTGCAATGGGAAGAGCTTGCCCAATGGGATTAACCACATAATGTAAAAAACGGACACGAGTTAATTGATCTGAGTCTTTAGGAAGTTGATCTTGAGCTAGAGAAGATTCAGTGGCGCTAAAGACGCGAAAAGAATCACTATTAGGGCTAGAAACACCACTGGGATTAATCGTTAAAGACTCGAATCCAAAATTATTTCTAACTCCTCTCGGTTCATCCTCCGAGTTTTCTGATAATAAAAACCGCTTCGGTAAGCGAAGAGTTTCGGTTGGGTTTCCAGTGGCAATATCAAAGCGACGGATAAAAGGATTAATGCTCTGATTGGTATTCCCTTCACTAGAAATAAAAACTGTATTTCTAGGGGCAAAGGTGATTCCTTCTGCATCAATTGTCCCTTCAGCAAAAAACTCCTTGTCCTCTGTTTTAAGAAAAGTTACATCTTTAATAATCGCTTCTTCAATTTCGGTGTTATTAAAATTGATATCAAGAGTGTAAAATCTTGCAGGAGCGTACTGGCTGCGATCGTCAGAGACTGTATAAAATATCCCTTGATTCGGATTGTAGGTGATTCCTGATAACCCCCCAACAGGCGTATCTTTAAATGTTTGCTTGGGAAGTTCATAACCATCTAAAAATTCCACAGAAAGATCAGGAAATATTCGTTCTTGGGCTTGGGTTTGAGCTTGGGATGCCGAATTACAGGCAGTTAAACTAATAAGAAGTAAAAAAGAAATTAATAAGCGCAACATAAAGGTATTTTGAAAATGAGGGTCGTCGGTTGGATCTAAAAAATACTCACGATTAGGAACTGAAAAGCATTTAGATAAAGTTTACCTTATTCTCACAACGAGTTCAGGCTTTTCTCAGTTAAGCAAGGGATTGTAAATAGTGAAGCGATAAAGTTCACTTGTATTAAGGAATCACTATGACTAGCCCAAAAACTTTTAACCTCAAAAAATCACTGATGGCTGCCGTTACCACTGTTACTTTAGGGGGATTAGCCCTCGGTTTAGTTCCCGAAGCCCGTGGTGACTCCTCTACTAATCACCACCCAGAAGTTACCCAAAATCAAGACCCATTAATTGCAGCTGCTTCTACTCAACTAATGGGAACAAACAAAGATAGTGGCACTCCCGATGGTTATAGTCAACAAGAATGGACAAGCGCCAATGCTAATGTCACAGTCACTGATGTTAATGCTGACTCTTATACCGTGCAAGTTGAAGCTAGTGGTTTAGTTCCCGATGGTCTTTACACCCTTTGGTATATGGAAGAAAGACTCGTGGGAATGGGGATGGGCCCTGCTGGTGGTACTCCCGAAAATGAATTCCGT
>JBKHER010000054.1:0-11687 GCA_046540715.1 Halothece sp. | reverse complement strand
AATAACAAATAACAATTCAAAAATTGGATAACCACGGTAAAATCACTTCATGAAATTGCTCTGGCGCTTCATCGTGGGGACAGTGACCAAGATTAGGTAGCATTACTAATTCTAAATTCTGGTTCATTCCCACAAACGATCGCGCTAAACTAGGCGGAATAAACTTATCCTGTTCTCCCCATAACAGTAAAATGGGGATGTCTAAACTCATCAATAACTCCTTCACTGGCGGTGAAAAATTACGACTTAACGCTGATCTCACTAACGCCACAAACGCATCTGTCGCCCACTCATCACGGGGAGGTGTGCTTAAAATCGTTACCAACTCCTCATCTAAAGCTGACACTTGCGGATAAGCCAGTTTCGCCCATCGCCGAATGATACCCCGTGATCTTAAAATTGAAAATAACCCTCGCAGTAGCCAAGGGGCAGCAAAAAGAGACTCGACACCGCTAACCACTTTTTGCACAGAGGGAGAAAGCATTTCTGAACGCGCCGACACATCGGGTAAGTTAATTAGAATTAGCCCTTTCACTATTTCAGGATGTCGCGCCACTGCGGTTAAACTGACCAATGATCCTAAAGAATTTCCCATAAAAATTGTCGGAACACCAATCACCCTGCGCCAAAATTGATAAACTTGTTCGGCCCAAAGTTCAATGGAATAATCGGTAAAAGCCTTTCGAGAAGCCCCAAATCCTAGTAAGTCTAACGCATAAACGGTATGATTTTCTCTGAGAAGGGGAAGGTTATGTCGCCAATGCGCGATCGCTGCCCCAAATCCATGGATTAACATTATCGGTGACTCTTCCGCCTGTTTCCCTCGTAAATAGGTATAACGAATTTGCCAACCGCGCCACACCCAATCCCGTTGTCTTCCGATGTCGAACGTTTGTTCCCTCATAATTTTGCCTAGAACTATCTTTTAGCATTATCCCCCTCCCAGAGACTATTGGCATTTTTTAATTTTTGTGCTAGAATGTAATGAGTAAAGAGAATTAAATAAAAAGCGAGGTCAGGTTTCATTAAGAAGCTCAATGAGCAAACATCTAGGCAGGGCAATTTTAATTAAGAAAATTTCCTAATAAAGGAAGAGTAACAACTTCCAAACAAGTGTAACTTTTGTGTTAACATTTAGCAAAAAAAACAACACAATTATTACAATAGCAAGGGAGTAACCTTGTATTGTGAGATCGAAAACGAAGATTAGCCAGACTTCAATAAACGCCTGTGAAAAATAAAAAACGCAATCGCCAGCTTCCCCAAATTAACGAAAATATTCGTTATCCTAAAATCCGCGTCATCGACACAGAAGGAGAACAACTCGGTGTCCTGACTCCTGATGAGGCGCAAAAAATCGCCGAGGAAAAAGAACTGGACTTGGTGCTTGTTAGTGATAAAGCAGATCCCCCAGTCTGTCGGATCATGGACTATGGCAAGTATAAATATGAACAGGAACGCCGTGCTAGAGAAGCGAAAAAGAAACAGCACAACGCTGAAGTCAAGGAAGTAAAAATGCGCTATAAAATTGATGAGCATGACTATGAAGTGCGTATCAATCAAGCCAAACGCTTCCTGAAAGGGGGAGATAAAGTCAAAGCCACCATCAACTTTCGGGGACGAGAAATTCAACACACCGAACTTGCCAAAGATTTATTACAGCGCATGGCTGACGACTTGAAAGACACCGCAGAAATTCAGCAGTCGCCCAAACGCGAAGGTCGCAACATGATTATGTTATTGTCTCCGAAAAAAGAATAATTGTTATTCGTTATTTGTTATTCGTTGACAAAGTAATAGTCTAGCGATTTCAAAGCATTACAAGAAACTTGACAGGGTCAATTGTCAATCCTCTAGCTTTGTAGGTGGGTTGAGATGACCCACCTTGCTGAATGATCAGGTTGATCGGAAATATATTTTTAACCAAAACAGTAAAAATCAGATCAATTCAGCCTCATCAAAAAGTGCAACTACTCCTCATTTCCTTGAATTTTCAGGAGTAAAAAGCCCCAAGCTAACCCCACTAAAATTAAAGTGAAGGATAAAATTGTGCTGTTAAAAATGATCGTGTTGGCAGTCATAAGTTTCAGTTATTAAGTCGAGGATGGTACAACGGTATCTTCTATAATAATGATAATATAGTGATGTCGATTCTGGAAAATACTTGCTTATGCCACCGCGTTGGCCCCGTAAGCCTACCCGTGAAGATCCCGCCTATCGAAAGCTAGAAGACCGCCTGAACTTTGCCCTTCATGTGGCAACATTTGCCCTCATTAACTCTGGGGTTTGGTTTTTTAAACAACTTAAGAGTGCTGACTGGCAATGGGCAATTTGGCTTACCTTAAGCTGGTTAATTGTTCTAGCAATTCATTTGACTTATATTAGCGCGATCGCTGATTATTCAACTAACTCCCAAAAAATCGATGGCTAACTCTAACTCCACTCAAGCAATTGAAAGCCTCGCCGCAGAAATTGGCGATAAAATCTACATTGATGTTGCCAAATGGCATCTATACCTCTGTGATGCCCATCTTCATACCGCCGTCGCCGAACAGCTTTATCCCTTCCTGGAAAATCAAAGCATCACTAAAGAACAAGTCCAAAACATTCTTAAAGAGATTTCGGTCAAACTTGGCGCTGGTAAAACTCAGTTACCCTTACTTGACTTATTACCTCAAACCGCATTAGATGACTTGATGGACATATTAGAAGAATATCAGAAGGAAATTTAAGAACAGTTTTTTAATGATTAACCATTGCTGTTAATTTCTCTTCGTCTATTTGTGGAATATTCAAGGCTTCGGCTTTTTGCTGTTTCGATCCGCTATTTTCTCCTACGACCACATAATCAGTTTTTTGACTCACAGAACTGGTAACTCTTCCCCCCGCTTGTTCAATGAGGTTTTGGGCTTCTTGACGAGTAAAACGTTTAAATTTCCCTGTGAGAACAAAGGTTTTTCCCGCTAAGGGTTGCGTCATCGGTTCGGGAGTAATCCCGTTTTGGACAATTGGCACTACATCTTGTAGGCTGAAAGCCGAGCCGAAGGCATCCCCCCAACCTCCCTTAGTAAGGGGGGCGAAGGGGGGATCTACTGTAACCTGACTTTTTGAAGATGGGATAAGTTGATCATCTCCCAGATTAAGCCCTAATTTCTGTAACTCTTGGATTAAGTGTTGGTTGGCTTCGATTCTAAACCATTGATACAGCGATCGCGCGATTTCTTCTCCAATTCCTTCCACTGCTTGTAAATCTTCTAAACTGGCGTTGGCTAATGCTTCCACTGTTGTAAATTGTTTAGCTAAAATCCCGGCATTGACTTTCCCTACATAGCGAATCCCTAAGCCATAGAGAACCCGTGACCAAGGCTGTTGTTTCGATCGCGCGATCGCGCTAACTAAGTTACTCGCCGACTTTTCCCCCATCCGATCTAATGTAATTAAATCTGCTACCTGTAACCGATACAAATCCGCCACCGACGTTACTAACTGCTTACTGACCAAACTTTCCACCATTTTTTCCCCCAATCCCTGAATATCCATCGCATCCCGAGAAGCCCAATGCACTAAACTCCCTCGTAAAATCGCCGGACAAGAAACATTCACACACCGCGTTATTGCTTCTCCTTCTGGGCGTACTAAAGTTGAACCACATTCGGGGCATTCTTCGGGCATAATAAACCTTGTTGCCCCTTCTGGACGCAATTCTGGCAATACTCGCACAATCTCAGGAATAATATCCCCCGCTTTCCTCACGACTACCGTATCCCCAATCCGAACATCTAACTCTTCGATAAAATCAGAATTATGGAGAGTGGCGCGTTGGACTGTTGTTCCTGCTAGAGAGACAGGTTCGAGATGTGCTAAAGGAGTGACTGCCCCTGTGCGTCCGACATTAACTGTAATATTATGTAACTGCGTGGGGGCTTCTTCGGCGGGAAACTTGAGCGCGATCGCCCAGCGAGGAAACTTTTGCGTAAATCCTAACTGTTGCTGAAGGCGATAATCATTAATTTTTACCACCACACCATCCACTTCATAAGCTAGGGTATTGCGCTTTTCTTCCCATTCTCGGAAAAACTCCTCAACTTCCCCCAACGATTGACAAATCTTGCGATGGGGATTCACCTTAAACCCCATTTTCTGTAAAACTTCTAAAGAGGATGCTTGAGTTTGGGGTTGCCAAGGAGAGTTATCATCCACCACATACAGGGTATAAGCAAAAAAATCTAACTTTCGTTTTGCCACCACCTTCGGATCAAATTGTCGCAAGGTTCCGGAAGTCGCATTGCGAGGATTAGCAAATAAAGACTCCCCCTTTTCTTGACGGGTTTGATTAATTTTTTCAAACCTCTTACGGGGTAAAAACGCCTCTCCTCTTACCTCCACTCGTGCTGGAGGATTCTCTAATTTTAGCCGTAAGGGAATGGTGGGAATGGTGCGAATATTATTAGTAATCTCTTCCCCTGTCTCTCCATCCCCTCGCGTTACCCCACGCACTAACACCCCATCTTCATAAGTTAACGCCAAGGCATTGCCATCAATTTTTAACTCGCAGACATACTCAAGCGTTTCTTCCCCCTGATGTCGCGCTGCCCATTGTCTTAATTCTTCCTCATTAAAAGCATTTTCTAAGCTATAGAGGGGGATTTGATGCTTAACTGCTTCAAACCCTTCTGCAACCTCTCCCCCCACCCGTTGAGTCGGACTATCAGGCGTAATTAATTCAGGATATTTTTCTTCCAACCCCTGCAACTCTCGGTAAAGACGATCATAAACTTCATCTTCCATAATGGGATTGTCATGCACATAATAAGCCTCATTCGCTGCTTGTAGCTGTTGACGAAGTTGTTTAATTCTAGACTCTTCCTGATTCATTATTAATAATGGTTTTAACCAGTACAGAAGTTAAAAAACAAGCCAAATCTTTAGGGTTTCATTTAGTGGGAATTGCCGATGCTAAAAATGACGAACAAACTGTTGCCCAAAATCGTCTCAAAAACTGGCTAGCTTCAGGATATCATGCGGATATGGCTTGGATAAATAATCCGAAACGTTTTGATCTCGAATCTTGTCTTTCGGGGGTCAAATCAGTGATTGCAGTAGCCCTAAATTACTATACCCCTCATGAACAGCCTGATGATCCTGAAACAGGAAAAGTGTCTCGATACGCTTGGGGGCGAGACTATCATAAAGTAATGACTAAAAAATTAAAAGCCCTTTCACGCTGGTTAGAAGATCAAGACGAAGCAATTAAAACGCGATATTATTGTGATACTGGCCCCGTACAAGATAAATTTTGGGCGCAACAAGCCGGCTTAGGTTGGATTGCAAAAAATAGTAATGTTATTACTCGTGAATATGGCAGTTGGGTATTTTTAGGAGAAGTTTTAACCACTTTAAAATTAACGCCAGATACTCCTCATTCTGAACACTGTGGCACTTGTACCCGTTGTTTAGAGGCTTGTCCTACTGATGCTTTTCCCCAAGCATTTGTCGTCAATGCCAATAAATGTATTGCTTACCATACCATTGAAAATCGCGCTGAAAATCTACCTGAAAATATTAATTTTGATGGTTGGGTTGCCGGTTGTGATATTTGTCAAGAAGTTTGCCCATGGAATCAACGGTTTGCTAAAGAAACAGACTGTCAAGATTTTCAACCGCGCGAGGATCTTTTTGCCCCCAACTTGATAGAATTATCTCAAATTAAAGAAGAAGATTGGGATGAAAAAACACGGGGTTCAGCCTTAAGACGGATTAAGCCGGCGATGTGGAGACGGAATGCTCGTGTTAATCTAGAAGAAGACGGGGATCGCAATCCCAATGATTAATTTTAATAAAAATGGATACTCACCTTGTTATTTTTGATTTTGATGGCACAATTGCTGATACTAAAGAATCCGTGATTTCTATTACAAATCGTCTTGCGCCAGAATTTGGTTTTGCTCCTTTAGACGAAAAAGAAATTGCACATTTCCAAAATTTAACCGCAAAAGAAGTTATTAAACAATCTCGCGTTTGCTGGTGGCAACTGCCATTTTTAATGAAACGAGTTAGACAAGAATTAAAAACAGAACTTAAAAATATCTCGCCAATTAAAGGGATTGACACCGTTTTAGAAACCTTAACACAAAATAATAATTGTCAGCTTGGGATTATTACCTCTAATTCTGAAGACAATGCCAGTCAATTTTTAAGACAACATGGACTGTTACATTGCTTTAATTTTATCGAAAGTAGTTTTCATGTTTTTGGCAAAGATAAAGTCATTAAACGATGTTTACATCAAAAAAATGTTTCTCCCGAGATGGTAACTTATGTGGGGGATGAAACCCGTGATATTGAAGCAGCTAAAAAAAGTGGCGTGAGATCAGTCGCTGTAAGTTGGGGATTCAATACTGCTGAGGCGTTAGCCAAATGTAATCCTGATTTTTTAATTGATCAGCCTTCTGAGTTGCTTTTAGCGATGAAACCGGCTTGTGAAAAGGTAAGTGAGCAATCATGATTAATCATCGATTGTGATTATTCTCGATGAGGAAACAAATTTTTTCTTTCGGTAAAAAGTGAGTTTTTATGATGTAATGGATATTATCCCTCGACCAATGCAAAATAATCCTGCTCCCGCTTAAATAGAACCTACTCCTGAAGATCAATCTCAAAGTAGATTCACGAAGGTTCAGTAATCTCTTGCTCGGTTAGCTACAGAAGTGGTTAAAACTCGCGGGGGGGCTATTGAGCCTGAAAGTCTCAATAATAGGTAAGGAGATTAATTCTTGCGGAGATTTCTATAGCCCTATCTGAATCGAAGGAACTTGACAAAAGATCAAATAACTGATTGAACAGGGTTTAGGCATTTCAGGCTGAAGATATTGCAAATTACAACAAATGAAGCAAACGATTTCCCTAAAATCTTTTACAGTAGAAGATAATAGAGCCAAAATTTAGACGCTAGCACTTGTAAAAGAAAGCAACTTATGCACATTAGCGAAATTACCCATCCTAACCAGTTACACGGGTTATCCATTCGTCAATTGGAAACCATTGCTCGGCAAATTCGGGAAAAACATTTAGAAACCGTCTCTACGAGTGGTGGACACCTTGGTCCTGGTTTAGGGGTGGTGGAACTAACCCTAGGATTATATCAGACACTGGATTTAGACCGCGATAAAGTGATTTGGGATGTGGGACACCAAGCCTATCCCCATAAGATGCTAACAGGGCGGTATCATCAATTTCATACCCTGCGGCAAAAAGATGGCATTGCGGGCTATCTTAAACGCTGTGAGAGTAAATTTGACCATTTTGGGGCAGGTCACGCTTCTACCAGTATTTCTGCTGGTTTAGGCATGGCGTTAGCCCGAGATGCGAAAGGAGAGGATTTTAAGGTTGTCTCTGTCATTGGTGATGGGGCGTTAACCGGTGGGATGGCGTTAGAAGCGATTAACCACGCTGGACATTTACCTGATACAAATTTAATGGTGGTCTTAAATGATAATGAGATGTCAATTTCTCCCAATGTGGGGGCGATTTCTCGTTATTTGAATAAGGTTCGTTTATCGCCACCGATGCAGTTTTTAAGTGGCAATATTGAAGAACAATTTAGACATTTGCCCTTTTTTGGGGAGTCTTTAACCCCAGAAATGGAACGAGTCAAAGAAGGGATGAAACGGTTGGCTGTTCCGAAAGTTGGGGCCGTGATTGAAGAGTTAGGGTTTAAGTATTTTGGTCCCATTGATGGACATAATCTCAATGAGTTAATTTATACGTTTAATCAAGCTCATGAGGTACAAGGACCCGTTTTGGTTCATGTCTCTACGACGAAAGGAAAGGGTTACGCGATCGCGGAAAAAGATCAAGTGAGCTATCATGCCCAAGGTGCCTTTGATCTGGCTACAGGGAAAGCCGAACCCTCCAGCAAACCCAAACCTCCCAAATACTGCAAAGTTTTTGCCCATGCCCTCACCAAACTTGCCGAAAATGATTCCCGAATTATCGGCATTACGGCAGCTATGGCAACGGGAACTGGCTTAGATAAACTGCAACAAAAACTTCCTGATCAGTACATTGATGTTGGTATCGCTGAACAACACGCGGTTACGACCGCAGCTGGGTTAGCCTGTGAAGGAATGCGCCCTGTGGCGGCTATTTATTCTACTTTCTTACAACGGGCCTATGATCAGATTATCCATGATGTTTGTATCCAAAACTTACCCGTCTTCTTCTGTTTAGATCGCGCGGGCATTGTGGGTGCAGATGGTCCGACGCACCAAGGGATGTATGATATTGCTTATCTGCGGTGTCTCCCCAATATGGTAGTGATGGCCCCCAAAGATGAAGCAGAGTTACAACGGATGACCGTTACAGGGATTAATCATACGGATAGCCCCATTGCCATGCGGTATCCTCGGGGAAATGGCATTGGTGTTCCCTTAATGGAAGAAGGTTGGGAACCTGTTGAAATTGGTAAAGGGGAAATTCTCCGTAACGGGGATGATATTCTCTTACTGGGTTATGGGGCAATGGTTCCCACAAGTATGCAAGCGGCGGAAATTTTGAGTGAACATGGCATTGAAGCTACTGTGGTCAATGCTCGCTTTGTCAAACCCTTAGATACCGAATTAATTTTCCCACTGGCGCAAAAAATTGGGCGTGTCGCAACCCTGGAGGAAGGCTGCTTAATGGGCGGCTTTGGTTCGGCAGTGACAGAAGCCCTGGTGGATAATAATATCCTAGTGCCAGTAAAACGCTTTGGTGTGCCTGATCAATTAGTGGATCATGCTAAACCTGAAGAAGCCCAAGCGGAAGTGGGTTTAACCAGTTCCCAAATTGCTAAACAAGTGTTAGAGGCGTTCTTTAAGCTGGAAAAAGCAACTTCTGTTGTTGCTAAATAATAGGGCATACTAAACAGACTTGCTACAACTGATCCCCAAACCCCTCTTATCTAAGGGGGGCTTAAGATGAATTAATGCCAGCAGGTTAATGCTTTAAAAGTTTGATTGGAGAGGGGATAATGTTTTCTCTCTCCTTAGTTATTGGTTATTGATTTACAAAGGACGAAAACAAAGGACAATCATAACAAGGGATCAATGCGTTGAAAATCACGGTCGATTTCATACCAGAGAGAACGGTTGTGCGGATCGGTGCTGAGGGCTTTTTTAAGGAATTTTCGCGCCAGATCAAATTTACCTTCGTTAATTAATTGTCTCCCTCTTCGTTGATACGCGATCGCTTGCCATTGTCGCACTTCTGAGTCATTGGGAAAACGCTTGGCTAAACTTTCCCCTAAGGTTGTGGCGCGAGAAAATTTACCTTGTTTTAAAAGGTCTTGCAGTTGTTGATAAGAATCCCATTTTACTTTTTGATCAAATTCTGAAGAAGAAGAAGATTTCGTTTCCTGATCTGGCTTCGGCTGTTTCTTGACAGTGACCCTTGGTTCCTCTCGGCGGGGTTGACGTTTAGAAGCCCGTTCCAGAAGATATTTATAGGCTTCTGTGACTTGAATAAATTTACGATGGGCTTGTTCGCGGTTGTCGGGATTTACATCAGGATGATAACGTCTCGCCAGTCGTCGATAAGAGGCTTTGATGTCTTCTACACCTGCATTGGGGGCGAGTTCTAATAAACGATAACATTCTGCCAGTTCCATGATCTTTTTCAGTGAAATTTCTTACTTCCTCACTATTTTGAGTTTAAACCGAAACTAAAGCAAGATCACTTGTGCGAATCGACGGTTATGCCATTAAAATTGATCTGATTGCAGAAACGGATCAATTTAGCCATCACTATGCGAATTTTAGCTCTTGTTCCCGGTGGGATTGGGGATCAAATCCTGTTTTTCCCCACTCTCGTTGACTTGAAAAAAGCCTATCCGCAAGCCCAGATTGATGTTTTAGTCGAACCTCGATCAACAGCTGCCTATCGGGTTTGTTCTTACGTCAATAAGGTTTTAGTTTTTGATTACAAGAATCGTAACAGTTTAGCGGATTATTTGAACCTGTTAGGGGTGATTCGCGATCGCGAATATGAAGTCGCCCTCACCTTAGGTCAACGTTGGACAGTTGGCTTCCTGCTTTGGCTGAATGGGATTCCCCTCCGAGTTGGCTATGAAAGCGCGGGTTCTTTATTTTTATCCAATACAGTTCCCCTCAAAACCGAACAATATGCTGCCGAAATGTATCATGACTTATTACAGGGACTTAATCTCAATACCCCTTGTCCTCCCTTAGAAGTCAATGTTCCTAAAAGTGATATTCAATGGGCGGAAAACGAACAAAAACGCTTAGAGATCAGTGATGGGAACTATGTGGTCATTCACGGCGGTTCAAGTCAACTTGCCCAAGATAAAGGCATTGATAAAATTTACCCCGTCGAAAAATGGAAGCAGATCATTGCTGATATCCAAAGCAAACAGCCCAATTTACCAATTGTTTTAATTAAAGGGCCAGAAGACGAAGGTTGGGTAGAAGAGTTATTACAGGCGAACCCCAACTTAAAAGTTACCAGTCCTCCTGATATTGGGAAATTAGCGGCGATGATTGCGGGAGGAAGTCTGATGTTGTGTACTGATAGTGCGCCAATGCACTTGGCGATCGCGGTGGGAACTTATACCATAGCTTTATTTGGCCCCACTGACAAGAAAAAATTATTGCCACCTGATAATCAATCCTGTGTTGGGATACAATCTTCTACAGGCGCGATCGCTGATATTGAAGTTAATTCCGTTCTTGAAAAAATTTGGCGTGGCTAAACCAGCAGTGTTTCTTGACCGTGATGGAGTATTAAACCGAGAAGCAGGGTATCTCCATCAGGTCGAAGATTTACATCTCATCCCCAGTGCAGCAAAAGCCGTGCGTCTTCTCAATGACCACAACCTCTTTTGTTGTCTCATTTCTAATCAATCAGGGCCTGCCAGAGGCTATTATTCTCTCAATCATGTCGAAGCCCTCCATGAACGCTTACAGGACTTATTAGACAAGGAAGAACAAGCCTACTTAAATGCTCTCTATTACTGTCCTTATCTCAGCCCGGCAGCTGGCGGCACCAATCCCCAATTCACTTGTTGGAGTGCGTGGCGTAAACCCAATACAGGAATGTTAGTGGCAGCCGCTTGGGAACACGACTTGGACTTACGGCAAAGTTTTGTGGTGGGAGATAAAGCCACAGACATTGATCTCGCTCATAATGTCGGTGCTAAGGGGATTTTAGTGCAAACGGGTTATGGAAAAGCGGTTTTAAGTGGCTCTTATCAACATGAGACGGTTCCAGATTATATCGCCGAAAACTTACTAGAGGCTGTGCAGTGGATTTTAAGTTTTTAAATATTTGTTATTTGTTATTGGTCGTTGCATAACAAACAACAAAGGACGAAGGACAACTGATAACTAATAACTGCTGGCGTAGTTAGATCGTCAAGTAGCTCAACTTTTCCAAGTAGTTTTGGAGAAGGCTTCTTAAGGAAAAAGCTAAAGCATTTCTGTTTCAATCCCTAGGAAGGGATTAGTTTAATTGAAACACCAGAATATCCCGTTCCAACGCGATCGCGAGATCGTTTCAATCCCTCGGAAGGGATTAGTTTAATTGAAACAAAGGGATACGGCTACACTTACATTAATGCTAAGGAGTTTCAATCCCTCGGAAGGGATTAGTTTAATTGAAACTAGGTATCCTACACTCTAACCAGAAAAAAC
>JBKHER010000053.1:0-11752 GCA_046540715.1 Halothece sp. | reverse complement strand
TCATTAATTCTTGTAGGGCTTCTGAAAATTTTTCATCATCATTGCGATGTTTGGAAAGATATCTCTTTAGCTCAACTTTACTCATCTGTTTTAAATCCATTACATGAACCTCCATTCCCTACTGGCAGGAATTAAGATAGCTATAGGAGTCAATTATTTTATGCCGTCGCTGTTTTTAATGATTTTGCTGCGGTTAAAACTTCTTGTCTGGCACTTTGGTTGACTTCTAAAATGTCTTCTAGAGTCGGATTAGGTGTATTATAGTTAGAAGCGCGATCGCAGACTTTTTCAATCAGACGAGGAATATCTAAAAAGCCCACTTTCTCTTCTAAAAATAGGGCTACAGCTTGTTCATTAGCGGCATTCAAAACCGCAGGCATTAATCCCCCTTCTCTTCCTACATCATAAGCAAGTTGCATACAGGGATATTTTTGGTGATCAGGTTCTTTAAAGGTTAAACTTCCAGCTTTGACTAAGTCTAAAGGTTCCCAGTCAGTATAGAGGCGATTAGGATAAGATAAGGCATAGAGTAGGGGTAAACGCATATCTGCCCATCCTAACTGCGCTAAAACTGAGGTGTCTTGAAGTTCAATTAAGGAGTGGATAATACTCTGAGGATGAATGACAATATCAATTTGGTCATAATCAACCCCAAACAGATAATGCGCTTCAATCACTTCTAAGCCTTTATTCATTAACGTCGCTGAATCAATGGTAATTTTTTGACCCATTGACCAATTAGGATGTTTTAAGGCATCACTAACGGTGACTTTGGGTAATTGTTCTACGGGTAAATCGCGAAATGCCCCACCAGAAGCGGTTAAAAGAATGCGACGTAATCCATTTTCCGGAATGCCTTGGAGACATTGAAAAATTGCTGAATGTTCAGAGTCGGCGGGTAATAACTTCACCCCATGCTTTTCCACTAGGGGTAATACCACAGGCGCACCTGCAATAAGGGTTTCTTTATTGGCTAAGGCAATATTTTTTCCCGCTTTAATGGCAGCAATAGTAGGAAGCAAGCCAGCACAACCCACAATTCCTGTAACGACACTGTCAGCATCGCCATATCTTGCTACTTCAGCAATCCCTTCTTCCCCCGCGAAAATAATCGGGGAATAATCAAGATTTTCTAAAGCAACTCTCAGTTCGGATAATTTATCTTCATAGCAGGTGGCAACAATTTCTGGACGAAACTGTTGGACTTGTCGTGCTAATAATTCGATATTACCACCGGCTGCCAATCCGACAATCCTAAATTCTTCTGGGTACTGGTTGGCAATTTCTAAGGTTTGTGTTCCGATGGAACCGGTTGATCCAATAACGGTAATTGCTTTCACGGCTTTTTTACCTTGCTTACAGTTTGTTTCTTATTGTCTCCTCTCCCCCTCATTTTGTCACGGTTAGTTATTATTCATGGGGATTACCCGTACTTGTAGCCCTTCTTGTCGTAACTTTTGCTCAATTTCTTCGGCGTTTTCTGGGCTTTGAAAGATACCGACTTGCATCACCGAACGTCCTTGGTAACGGCTACTAAAAGCATCGGGAACCACTGCTTTCACTTGATCGCGATCGCTGTTTCCACTAATTTCGACAATCACCCGATATTCCCCTCCGACGCTGGCAGCACGTTCCTCGGGAGACGTACCTGGGGGAAATTGATTGCCACTAGGAATATCAGCGTTAGGAACCGGTAAAGAATTGGGATTACGTTGAGCCGGAGAGTTATTTCGTGAAGTATTGGCACTTCCTTGAGACGAGTTGGAATGTAAGGCAAGAATCTCGTCTAGGCTGGCTCTTCCGCCACTTCTAGGACTAGGGGGCGGATTATTAGGGGTTTGGGAATTACTTGTGGAAGGAGGATTACTGGGAGAATTATTGCTTGCTGTGTCGTTATTAGAAGAACGGTTGGGAGGGGTGCTTAATTGAATGTCTCCTCTAACGGCGTTGCTACTCGAACCATTATTTTCAGGGGGAACCAGTTGCGAGGAACTAACTGGGGTGGGGATATCGCCGTCAACGCGCAAGGGAGGAGTATTGCTATCAGTTGATAAAGTGGAGGAAGACTCAGCACTGGGGGCTGTCCAAACTTGTTCTTGGCTAGAGGAGGGATTAGAAGGGGGAGTGCGTTTTGGTTTGACAATTTGCAGACGGGGACGAGACTCTTCTTCTTCTGGCATCGGGTTGGCGACTGTTCCTGTGAGGTCAATTTCCCCTTCAGTTGAGCCGACAATTTCATTCCCATTGGCAGGGATAACAAAGTTTTTGGTGCTATTGTTGATCGCGCCTTTCCCATTACGGCGAAAAATGTTTCCTCCAGGTGCTTCGTCTGTTCCTAAGTTGGGACGAGAATTACTAATGGCAACTAATCCTTGTTCCCGAGAGCGGGTAATGGTGTTATTTCTGAGGATGGGTTGAGCGTTTCCTTCGATGACAATTCCGATGCGATTGTTTTTGACTTCATTCTCTAAGAGTTGGGGTTTGGTCTGTTCGGTGATGCTAATGCCAAAACCGGTGTTTTCAAAGGTGTTATTTTCGATAATTGGTTCACTACGTCCATAAATCACCATGCCATTACCGGCATTGCTATTAAAGTAGTTTTCGCTAATTCTGGGTTGACCAAAGCCATTGACGGAAAGACCGGTGCTATCATTGTTGCGAAAGGTATTGTGAGTAACGGTGGGGTTAGCCCCTTCTACCCAAACACCGTGACCGCGATCGCGCTGATTGGTTACACTCACCCCTGTCAGCGTTGCATCGGCTAATAGAGCGATCGCCACATTTTGACCGGCTCCGGTGGGACTCCGAAATAAGCCACCCCCTTCAATTTTGACTTCCTGTCCTTGATTATCAGGAGTACCGCGAATTTCTACATTTTTTCTCACCACAATGGGGAATTGTTCTCCTGTTTCTTCGCTATAGGTGCCGGGAGCCAGTTGAATCACCGCATTTCTAGAGGCAGCGGCGAGAGCTTCGGTTAGGGTTTGATAGGGCTGTTCACCGGTGGCGCGATCCTCATTGTCACTTTCTGGGTTAACGTGGATGATGGTTTCTGTTTCTTGAGCCTGCACTGAGGTTGTCAGGGTGGGAACAACAGTTGGGATGAGAGTGGTTAAAGCCAATCCCAGATAAAGGTTTTGATAAAATAACATTTCTAAATTCACTCCTTTTCTCTTCACTTAATTAGTTAGTGCGATCTCCGACAGTGGTTAACTCTTGTCCCCCAAAAATTGCTTCGGGATAAGTGTAATGCTTAAATTCTAGAAGATTGTAAAAGGGGTCTTGTAAAAAGAAGGTACGATGCTCAGTTAGTTCTCCTGGAAAGCGATGTTTGGCATTTTGGTAAAAGGGAAGTTTTTTGCTGGTAGCTCGTCGCCAAAGTGCTTCCCACTCTTCTTGCGTGGGAAAAATTATGCCAAAATGACGGGGATAAATTCCTTTTTGGGGGGTTAATTCTTCGTTGGTAACATGAGCGACCACTTGATGCCCATAGAAGTTAAGAATAACTGCGTGATCACTTTCTCTTCCCACTTCACAACCTAATCCGTTGACATAAAAGGCTTTTGCGTCGGGGATATTTTTAATGGGAATGGCAAGATGAAAAATTGGCTGTTTCATGGCTAAACTCTGTTGCTAACGGCAAGCGCGATCGCGTACTATTGTGGCAAATTGATTTGAGGAATGGGTATAATGACGACGTTTCCCCCGATTTTAGTTCCGTGGCTGGTGGGAGTTGCGCTTAACACTATCTTATTATCAATTGTGGCGTTTGCTCCCAAAAAACTTTTAACTCCTGCTGGGGTCATCAATGCTTGGTTACTAGGAGTCATTATTTGGGGAATCTTAGGTTGGCAAGGTTACATGATTGTGGGATTCTATTTTTTAGTGGGATCGGCGGTGACTCGCATTGGCAGTGCGGAAAAAGAAGCTGCAGGGATTGCGGAAAAACGGTCTGGGGCGCGAGGACCGGAAAATGTTTGGGGATCGGCTTTGGTGGCAACTATCTGCGCGATCGCGCTTTTTTTGAACCAAATTAGTGAGTTTTCTCTCATTTCTCCCCCGATTTTATTATTAGCTTATGTGGCAAGTTTTAGTACCAAATTATCTGATACCACCGCTAGTGAAGTGGGAAAAGCCTATGGGAAACGCACGTTCTTAATTACTACCTTAAAGCCCGTTTCTCCTGGCACAGAAGGGGCGATTAGTTTAGAAGGAACGCTAGCTGGTATTTTCGCTTCTGCTGTCATTGCGGTTTTAGGTTGGGCTGTGGGATTAATTTCACCTGTGGGCATTTTATACTGTATTGTCGCTGCTTTTATTGCCACGAATTTAGAAAGTTTAATTGGGGCAACGTTACAAGAGAAATTTAATTTTTTAACTAATGAAGTGGTCAATGTGATTAATACGTTTTTTGGAGCAATCATTGCTGGGGCACTTTTAGCAATAACAAATCAGTTTTAAATTAAAAAATATAATGAAACAGCCTTGCCAAATTCGCGGGGGGTTGGGAGGATCAACTGTAACGTTACTTTTGGAAGATGGTATTAGAACAAACAAAAATGTCATGAAATCGGATTCAGCCGAAAGTCATCATCTTGAACTAATGTCTGTAAATGACCTTGCCCCAGTCACTGCTATCTTTAATGAAGCAATTAAGGCAGGGGAAACCACGCAAGCGCTTCAACATCAAACTGTTGAACAATGTCGGAGTTGGCTACTTGATGAAAAGCCAGAGTATGAGGCTTATGTTTACAGGCAGAAAAGTCAAATAATGGGTTGGGTAGCACTTACCCGCTTCCATGAACGGGAAGCCTATTTACCAACAGCAGAACTATCCGTTTATGTGACCCAAAAAGCTCGCGGTCAGGGAATTGGTCGCAAGCTAGTAGAAAAAGGGTTAGTTAGGGCAAAGGAACTTAACTTTCATTCCGTGATGCTTGTGCTGTTTCCGGAACCGCAATTTATTTTTGAGTGGGCGAAAAAACTAGGCTTTACAGAACAGGGAAGGTTGCAAGGAGCCGTTCCCCAAAATAGCATTTGGCAAGATGTAATTTTATTACAATGTTTACTTGATTTTTCGGGAGTTGACAGCCCATGATTCGTTACGCTCATTCATCTGACGCGATCGCGATCGCTAAAATTTACAATCAAGCCATTACAGATGGAAGTTATGCGACTTGTGATTTAGAACCCGTTTCTGCAGAGAATCGGGTGGAGTGGTTAAAACAACATCAAACCCCCTATCCGGCTTTTGTTTGGGAAAATCAGCGAGGAGAAGTAATTGGCTACGCTACACTCAGTCCTTTTTCCATTCGCCCTATCTATTTATCCCTTGCTGAAGTTGCCGTGTATATTGAGCAAAGCAAAAGACATGGGATTGTTGGGGGACGACTCTTAGCTCACTTAATTAAAACAGCAAAACAGCTGGGGTTTCGCTCATTGGTTGCTCTGATTTTAGAGAAAAATTACTCTAGTCTGCAGGGAGCAGTTGGCTTTGGATTTCAAAGAGTCGCGTATCTTCCTGAAGTTGCATTAATGAAAGGGAAGTGGGAAGGGGTAGTTTGGGTACAAAAAGTGATTAGTCATTACTAATTAGCTGACCAAGGATAAATAAAATTCTCTTGAATTTATTGGTTACTCTCTTAATTAGTATTTAAAGCTATGCTTCTCTTATCTTATCTTAAGTCTTAAGCAACATCATTACTAGGGTAAAAGTTCCCACTCCACCAATAATTGTTAATCCGATATTATGAGTAAAATTAGCAACCATTAAGGCAATCAAACCAGCAATCAGATGAGGCGCTGACCAAGTGATACCAGGGTTATCATCCACAAGTAAGACTTGCTCAGCGAATAAAGCCGCAATTACCGCGATGGGAATATAATTAAGCCATTGTTCAATGGTTTTAGGAAGAACAAGATGTCGGGCTAACATCAACGGTAAAATTCTTGGTGTAAGGGTGATTATCATACAAGCAAGAATCAAGTTAACAATATCAGGTCTTAGTGTCATCTTCTCTTCTTCTCCATGAGTAGTCGTTCCAGAATTAATCCTAGAGTAGCTGCGGTTAAGGTGGTTGCTACAAGATTCAAGGGATGAGGATACCATGTGTCTAGACCAATCATCACAATGACAGCAGTTATAGCAACCGAGACGCGAGTATAAACTGTTCGCCTAGGAGTTTTTAGTTGGATGATTAATAAAGCAGCAAACATTGAAGCCAGGGCAAATTCAAGCCCCAAGTAACTTAGAGTTTGTCCAAGAATAGCTCCGCCCACATTCCCAATGGTCCAAGCTAAATAAGCTGCGGTATTTAAGGCGATCATGCTAGTTGCTGTCTGTAGGCGAGTCCCCATTAAACTACTTCCCAAGACAAAGGTTTCATCTGTTAGTTGGGTCCCAATCCACAAACGAGCGTAAAGGGGAAAGTTTCGGACATAAGGAGTTAGCGCGATCGAATACAATAAATGTCTGAGATTGATCAAAAATATTGTGCCAATTAGGGCAAATTCTGAACCTGTGTATAATTCAGCAAAAATAAATTGTGCAGAGCCAGCAAAGACAAGCAGTGATAACAAACCTACTTCAGCTATACTCAGTCCTGCTTCTGTTCCAACTACCCCGGCAGCCAAACCAATTCCAAGATAAGCTAAAGCCACTGGGGAAGAAGCCCGAATCCCCTGAAAACTTTCTGATAAGAGATGTTTTAATTGCCACATTGACAAAACTTCAACTGTTTACACTTAAGTCAATCTGGCAATCATATTCATACAAATAATTAACGTTTGTCTTGAATGGTTTTGCAGGCTCGTTGATAATGTCCAGGACTAACTCCCACCCGCTCACGAAAACGTCGGTGAAAATGGGACTGATCACTAAATCCCAGTTCTAAAGCAACTGTTGTAATTGACTTTTGACTAGCAAGAAGATTTCGAGCAAGCTGAATGCGACGATTGATTTGGTAAGTGTGAGGGGGCATTCCAAATTGACGAGCAAACGCTCGGCATAGAGTATGGGCAGGTAAATCAGTAAGTTCGCAAACCTCTTCCAATGAGACACGCTCACATAAGTGGGATTCAATATAATCCCGCGCTTTGTCAACGTTGGGATACCCTTTTCTTCTCGATGTAAGTGTTTGACAATTACCTCTACCATGCCGCTGTATCAGTCGATTTATAACGCTGTGGAAGGCAATTTCATTTTCAAGGCTAATTTCTTGATTGAGTTGAGCATGAACGGTTGCAATTTCCTGAGCAAGTTGGGGATCATTAATGACTGGTTTAGGAAAATAAAGAGTTCCCCCTTGATGGGCCATGACTTGATTAATTAACTGACGGCTGGGATAAAGCATCCGATAACAAAAATAGCCTCCAACCGGATATCCATCATGAGGCTCTTCCGGATTAATGGCAACAATTTGCTTAGCCCCAGCTGCTTGACTAGAACCTCGATACCAAAATCCCTCAATCCCACTTTCAACCACGCCAATGACATAGGTAGGATGACTATGACGCACATACCGTTTCCCTTCGACAAAGCGGGCATATAGCCATTCTAGACCCTTTAATTCTGATAGAACTCGAAGCTCTGCTTGATTCTGATTTCTGAGTGACTCAGCTTCTTGAGTATGATTCAAAATCATGGTAACCGTTATGAACGTTCATACTGTTGGGCTTGCAGATTCCAAAGGCTCGCATATTCTCCCCCACGCTGTAATAATTCCTCAGGGGTTCCTTGTTCAACAAGCCTTCCCCTATTGAAAACCAAAATCCGATCCGCCATACGAACTGAGGCTAAACGATGAGTGATTAATAACGTGGTTTTCCCTTCACTTAAGGTAGCAAAGCGATGATAAATTTCGTATTCACTGCGTGGATCAAGGGCTGCTGTCGGTTCATCCAGAATTAAAATTTGGGCTTGTTGCTCACGGAAAAACGCTCTCGATAAGGCGAGTTTTTGCCATTGTCCTCCAGATAGTTCAGTTCCCCCAAATTGTTTACCCAATAAATTGTTATACGCTTTTGGTAATTGTTTAACTAGCTGGCTTAACCCAGCTTTCTCAATGGCAGATTCTATATTTTCCTGATGGGTTTTGATCGCGCCAGGATTGCCCAAAGCCACATTTTCACCTAAGGTAAACGCATAGCGACCAAAATCTTGAAACACCACTGCAATCTGTTCTCGCCAGGCTTGTAAGTCTAACTCTCTCAAATCTGTCCCATCAACTTCAATAACCCCAGCACTGGGATCATATAATCGGGTCAGCAACTTAACCAGACTTGTCTTACCCGCCCCATTTTCTCCAACTAAGGCTACTGTTTCCCCAGCTTTAATTTCAAAAGAAACATCAGTGATTGCTGCTCGCCCATCAGGATAGTCAAAAGAAACCTGATCAAAAACAATTCCATTACGTATCGGTTTGGGGACAAATTTCCCGTTGGAAGAAACAACCATTGTGGGAGAACTGGCAAGAAAGTTAAAAAATCGTTCCATATAAAGGGAAATTTCATGAATCTGTTTTGACCCTTCAATTACTTGAGGAAGGTTTTGTTGAATGTAAGCTAGGGATTGTACAAGGGCTAAAACACTACCAACACCAATTACTCCTTGAAACGACTGCTGCACCACCCAAACAAATGCTGTTACATTACCAGCTACACTCAGAATGGATAAACCTGAAGACCAGAAGGCTTGTTGATGGCGAACTTTCCGCATGGATTGATGCAATTGTTGAAACGAGTGCCGATAACTATTCATTAGAAATGGCTCTAGTTGAAATAGCCGTACCTCCTTAGCATAAGTATCACTGAGCAGAATTGAGCTATAGTAATTCATTTGCCGAGACTCTAAACTTGTCCCTAAAAGCATGGTGACAATTTGTTCAGAAAGTTGAAGAGAGGCATAGGCTTGAGGAAACGCTGCCAGTAAAATTAAGAGTGGAAGCCACCAACTGACTAAGGCTAGTAGCCACAACATACTAAGAACCGTAAACAGAGCGCGACCGCCATAAGAGAGAACGGCTAAAACTTCGATGGGTTTTCTGGTTGCTTCTTGACGGAGAAACTGAAGTTCATCATAAAATTTAGAATCTTCAAATCGGGTCAAACCTGGAAAAGATTCTGCTTTTTCCATGAGTTTTAAGTTAAAGTGCGCGATGGCTTTTTCATTTAAGTTACCTTGAGCAGTTTCTTCCCAAGGACTTAACATTGCTCCTAATAAGAGAGAAACACTCCAAGCAATAACTAGTAAGATTAAAACGGAAAGTTCCAGTTCTTCTCCTTCAGCTACTCCAGTGACAACGGTATCGACAACTTGCTGAGTAATCCAAATACTAACGGCAGGAATAATGCCTTGGAGAACTAAAGTTACGATTAAAAAGGTCGTTTCTTTCGGTGAAACTTCCCATAGCAGAGAAAGAGAACGAAACAGAAGATGGCTGTATTTAGTTCCTTTAATCAATAGTTTTTTGAGATTAACCATTGCTTTTACTTAAAATCATAAGTGATCAATCGCTCCATGATCCGACCTCTGTTAAGTTAATACTTTTTACTTTTAACAGAGCAATAAATAAGAGAATAGTGCTAAGAAATTTAGTCTGGCTCCATGCCAACCTAATAAGGGTTTCAATGTATTACGAAGTAAGTTAATCTATTCTATTTTATGGAGATTTTATGAAACAAGTTTGGTTAATTGTTTGGTTAATTGGTGGGACTCAAGAAAGTGCTAGGATTGCCCGAAAATTAGTAGAGCATCGCTTTCCCTGTGTAGTAACGGTGACCACCGAAAGCGCGATCGTGATCGTGGTGCGATTCATCCGTAATCTAGGAAACCGCCCTAATGCTAATCCCAGATCACTAAAAGCAATAACAATAATTCTTAATCCATCTAGCAACATTTTCTATCCTTTGTAATTGATGCTAATTCACTAGATGAAATCAATCCGAAAAGGGGTTAAGCTAGGGGTAAATAGTCGCGATCGCGCTATTACTCTAAAAATCAGCTTGCTT
The DNA here is from genome assembly GCA_046540715.1 of Halothece sp. GTDB lineage: Bacteria > Cyanobacteriota > Cyanobacteriia > Cyanobacteriales > Rubidibacteraceae > Halothece. The sequence continues at coordinate 1,744 of JBKHER010000053.1, read as the reverse complement.
ACCACAAAATCTTAATATTGCCCACCCTTCTTGATTCTCTCTGCTTAGGGCTTTACAAAACTTTATGTGTTCTTCGGGGGGTTGTCAAGGGGGATTCTTTCGCATTACCCACGAAACCATGGGACTTTGAGTTGGGTATTTTAAAAATTGCGTCTATTGCCCATTATCTTAGGTTTATATTATTATAGAAAAAGCAACTTCCTCTTGTCAAGCCCTTCTGTTTCCCATTCCTTCGTGGCGTGTTAAGTGATGTTAAGGAATGGAATATAAGAAATTCTCATGAATATCTCCTTTGAGTTTAGTTTTTCTAATTAATTAAAATATTTTCAGGCAGGTTAGATGTTTGCGGTCAGGCTTCTTTAATGAAACCACAGCTTAACATATATTACTTATTATTCTAGCACAAAATTCACCCTTTAACCCTTTAAATTGGTCATTAGTCTAAGCACTTAAACAAGCCTTCACTGTTGCTATCACCGATCGCGATAAGGCTTCTAAATCATAACCTCCTTCCAAGCCAAAAACGATATTAGGAGTGACTCCTAGACAGAACTTTGTTAAATGAAAGTAATCATCAGGAGTCAGGGAAACTTCAGCCAACGGATCAGCATGATTACCGTCATAACCGGCACTAACCAACAATAAATCGGGAGAAAAATTGCTTAAAAATGGAATGACTTGTTCTTCAATTAACGGTTGATATTCATTCCATGTACTACCGGGCAGCATTGGAATATTGAGAACATTATTATGGAATCCTTTTTCTTCAACTTTCCCGGTTCCGGGATAACAAGGAGACTGGTGTAGGGAACAGTAAATAATATCAGGGGAGGATTCCACAATTTGTTGGGTTCCATTACCATGATGTACATCCCAATCTAAGATGGCAACACGATTAACCTGCGGTAAACTTAAAGCATAATGAGCCGCGATCGCGCAGTTAGAGAATAAACAAAAGCCCATTCCGCGATCACTTTCCGCGTGATGCCCAGGCGGACGAGCTAAAATTAAACTCGGTTGCTGATGGTTTAAGACTTTCTCCACCGCATCGAACCAAGCACTCACCGCCAGTAACGCAATCTCATAACTATCGGCTGAGACAGGAGTATCCATATCAATTCTTCCCCCACCTTCTCTGGCTAACTGGGCGACTTTCTCCACATAGTTCGGATCATGGATTTTTTTCACCCAAGAAATGAGATTGCGTTCCTGATGAGGGGTAGGTTCTTGCCAAGATAACTGATTATCGGTAAAAGAAGCCTTCAGAGCTTCGACAATGGCTTGGAGACGTTCTGGGCGTTCGGGGTGTAATCGCCCTGTACGGTGGTTAAGAAATTTCTCAGAATAGATGATTGGTAGCATTAATTAAGCAAAGAGTGCGTCATTATTGACAATGATTTAATTTTAGTTTAAGTTATTTACAATCCTATTATAGTCAATTCAAAATTGCTTATTTCTGAGATCTAGGCAATGACCCAAATGCTGTAGATGAAACCATTCAGTTACTGTCAAAAAAATTGTCCAATCAATCAGAAGCAGCATTAAAATTTTGAAAGATGTCATTGAGGCTGATAGCAAGATAGCCAATCAAGAAAGTGAACTGTATCAAAACGTTGAGAGAGCTTTTCAAGGAACACAAAAAGGATCATTACAACCCTCACACCAAAGATTCAAATGATGCCACATTAGCTATAGCGATCTGATCTGATTTGTAAAAAGTCCCCCCTAAATCCCCCCTAACCCC
>JBKHER010000052.1:0-11766 GCA_046540715.1 Halothece sp. | reverse complement strand
CCCTAGTAGCGACCGAGACGGTCGCATTACGGAAAATAATTGGAATAACTATAGTGCTACACACCAACCCATTGTTCGGTTAGGGGGGATAAAGGGGGGTTGACTTTTCCGAAACGGTATAATAGGAAATACAAAAAACACTGCTACACTTGCTAATCCCCCCAACCCCCCTTTGAAAGGGGGGCAAGAGATCGTTAAGCCAGTTCATTTGTAGCAACCATTAGGGTATTTCATATAAGAAAGAGGAAAAAAAAGATTACATGATCTGGGGTAACGTTTCCTCTAATTCTCCTCGATAATACTCATCTTGGCGTTTCTCTCTTCCTACCATGGGAAAATTAAGAGAAGGATGTCTGGGAGAGTCTTGGGCAAAGAAACTTCTTCCTAAATTGGGCGTGGGATCATTTCTAAGGACAATCTTTTCATAAGTCCACTGCATTCCCTGAAGCCAAAGTTTTAAGCTGGGTGGGACTTCTTGGGTGACGCGAAAAGAAAGATCAGAGGTAGAAAGGAATTGGGCATATTCTGGGGTCAGAAAAGGTTGATAATTCTGGGCTTGAGGACTATCTTGTTTCAGAAAGGCAAGGCTTGTGGCTCGAACCCAATTACGAATCGGTTCGGCTTCTTGTCCCATTAGTTCTGGGACAACCGTATTTTGTCCCATGGGGCTATTCAGATTATGGATATCTGTAACACTCATGTGCGTAGCCCCGATCGCGCTAAGAAGATATTTTTCCCCCGAGAGTTGAGCAAAGGGTTGGAGTTGATTACTTAAACTTGGGGTAATGGCATCTTTACTGCTGCTAAAAATAAGGGTGGGAACGTCAACTTTTCTTAATCCCTGGTCTCCAAATAGTTGGCTAATGATCGGATTGAGCGCGATCGCGCGTTGGATACGACGATCTTGCAAATTCATCGTTCCCTTAGGCAATTGCGCCCCAGAACATTGTAACCAGTCTGCTGGCGAGCGTCCGATGGGAGTAACATTCTGACAAAAACGACGCACCGCCATTAAATCTAACTCTCCTCCCGCCACAGCTAAAGCCGTATAACCCCCGAGAGAATGACCAATTATCGTAACATTATCCGTATTAAAGTGATCTTGAAACCCACTGGCATTACGATTTAACCGCTCCAATTCATTGAGAATAAAGCTAACATCTTGGGGACGATCTAGTAATTCTTGGGGAGAGAGTAATGCTTCTAAATCGAACTCCAAATCACTATTCGATAAAATATCAATACTGCTACCTGGATGTTCTAAGGAAGCAACGGTATAACCATGGGACGCTAAATGTCGGGCGAGGTAGGTCAAAAAACGACGGTTAGCGGCATAGCCATGAGATAAGACGACCAAAGGTTTTTCAGAACTAGCTACGGTTTCTGGGATATATAAATCGGCAATAATCGCGCGATCGCGCTGTTGATCTCGAAAGATCCAACTTCTTTCATCAAATTCCTGATTTCCAGACGCTGTCGGATCAAATTCAGGGTTAAAAGATATCGACGAATCTACCTTCAACTCTTGGGCTAAAATCGGGCCCAAAATTTGACTTTGTAAATAGGAAAAATTGAGTTGGATTCCCAAGCCAATGACAGCGGTTAAATCAATGGTTAACGTCTCTTGGGGATAAGCCGATATAAAATTAAGCAGACTTAAACCCTTCCCTCGCTTCACTGCTATATAGAAGCCTAGTAAGAGTTCCTCAAAATCTGACTCTGGAAAAGCCGTTTGTAACTGTTCTCGTAGGGATTGCACTTGCGGCGATTCTAAGGTATCCATAACAAAGCGATCCACCACTGCCTCATCAAATTCTAAAGGACGAGTCAGCATTTCTTGAACCTCTGAAGATAAAAATGGTTGCAGTAATCGCAGCGATCGCGGAACTTCTCCCGTTTCCCCATAGTTTTCCAACTCTTCAATTGGAATTTCCCGTTCCAAGGGGCCTAACCGTAACTTAATCTGTTCGGCAGCTTGTGCGTTTCCTGTCATCAGCAGAGAAGCAACGCCAATCACTGATGAAATTCCTCTCGCTAAAAAACGTTTGATCCTTGTCACACTCCTGTTTCCCAATTAATGTTAAAAACCTAACTGCCACCACCAGCAGAAGCCTCTATAGCCCTACTAAATCAGTTGTACCCCCCTTCAATTCCCACCTTTAATTCCCCCCAAACTCGCGGGGGGTTAGGGGGGATTTAGGGGGGACTTTTTACAAATGAGATCATATTGCTCTATGGTATTAGAAGTAACACTTGGCTTAATTGTTCCCAATGAAATTACTTTCCTTTACAGTAATCGCTACCTTAAAGAAAAGAAGATTTTTGCCATTCTAGCTTTTTAGAAGAGATTTTATGTTGAGGAAAATCATGATTATAAATGACCATAGTTGTGGTTTGATTTTCCTGAAAGCCAATTTCTTGATAAAAGTTTTGCTGATAAGTGGTCATTAAATAAACCCTTTCCACTCGATTCAGCCGCGGATGGGCTAGCATCGTTTCTACTAATTTACTCCCTAACCCAATACCACGATATTCAGGATGAATCACCACATCCCAAATTGTCGCCCGATAAACACAATCTGTTGTCGCTCGGGAAAACCCAATTAAATGTTTACCATCCCATAAACTAATTACAGGGTTACTATTAGCAATGGCAATTTCTAATCCTTCTTTACTGCGTCCTTCTGCCCAAAATGCACAGAGATTAAGAAGATTTTGTAAGGTGGTAATATTTATTTTTTCAGGATCATAACAAAATTGAATATCGTTATTTGTCATTGGTTATTCGTTCTTTAATCTGATGAGCTAATGATTTATGATTCATTTCTGCGATGAACCATTGTCGAACCACTTTGATCGGTTGGGATCACTAGCATTTCACTAATATTAACGTGCGGGGGGCGAGTGGCGCAAAAATAGATCACATCGGCGATATCTTCAGGGGAAAGCGGGGTTAAACCTTGATAAGTTTTCTCAGCTTTCTCTTGTTCTCCCCGAAAGCGCACTAAACTAAATTCGGTTTCAACTAATCCTGGATCAATACAACTGACTCGCACGGGAGTTCCTAATAAGTCTTGTTTTAAGCCTTCCGAGAGGGTACGAACGGCGGCTTTGGTGGCGCAATAAACATTCCCTTTGGGATAAGTTTGATGTCCAGCAATTGAACCAATATTAATAATATGACCGCTTCCTTGTTCTACCATTTTCGGGGCAATTTGTCGCGTCATATAAAGTAAACCTTTAATATTGGTATCAATCATTTCTTCCCAATCTTGAATTTTTCCCTCTTGTAAGGGATCTAACCCACGACTTAACCCTGCATTATTAATTAAAACTTCGACCTTCAACCAGTCAGCAGGAAGCGAATTAAGGGCTAATTCTAGAGATGATTGATCGCGCACATCAAAGGGTAATAATTGACAATCGCTACCATAGGTTTCCTTTAATTCTGTGGCTAATTTTTCTAATAAGTCTTGGCGGCGAGCATTTAAGATGAGTTTGGCTTTACCTTGAGCAAATATTCTGGCACAAGCTGCCCCAATGCCACTACTTGCTCCAGTAATTAAAACGACTTTATTTTCCAAGGAATTCATTAATTCTTCCTAAAAATTCGACAAGGCAGAGGTTTCTTCAACAATATTCAGCCGTTGGGAAACGAGTGTCATGCCATCACTCCGAACAATAATTGCAGAAAGCCAACGTTGTTCAGGATTAGGGGAGGCTTCTCCAGTGCGATAAATTCCTCCTGCTGGTAACATCTCTAAATCAAGATTTTGGGGAGTTAGGTAGTTGTTGGCGGTGACTTCTTCTTCCATGGCTGTTCCCATTAAGATATCATTTCCCACTGGTTTACTGACAATGACATCAAAGTTAAATTTTTCGCCGACTGCTACCTCATTTGGGGCGTTAACGCTTACTTGGGGGGCGTTATCCCCAATCAAGAGTTGTGAGCTTTCACTGAGGGTTTCTTGCTCGGTAATTTGATCGTTATTAATCCGTTGGCGCGATCGCAGCTGGGCTTCTAGCACTGCATTGTCTCCTCTGAGTTGGCGCGTTCCACGAATTTGAGTCACAGTTTCGGCGATGATCTCATCTCCATCTTCTTCCCAGTTTTCTAGTTCAACCCGATAGTCAACTTCCGAATAGGTTTCCCAAAGTTGTTCCAATTTTTGGGCTAATTCTTGACCATTTAAGCCTTCTTGAGTGTTGAAGTTTTCGCTATAAGCATCAGTGACCGCGTCTAAGTCTTGATCATTGGCGGCGGTTTCTAATTCGCTGAGGAATTGAGTTAAACTTTCTGGGGCGTTTGTCGGTTCCTCGGCCCAAGCAGGTGGGATGGTTAAAGGGAATAATAGCGCGATCGCGCCCACTAATGACCATTTCGAGAGTTGTTGGAAAAACATAATTAGTTATTGGTTATTGGTTATTGGTTATTTGGCAAGACTGTAATCTGAAATTGATTCATTCATGCTACACAGGAGAAATCCCTTCGCCTTATCGCCTTGTCACCCTCTCTCCTTGTCACCCCCTCACCCCTCACCCCAAAGGAGAGAGATTACTCTTGCGTGTTCATGATTTGGGGAACTTGGAAGAATTCATCTTCACGGTTAGGGGCTTGTTCGAGGAGGGCTTGGTGATCCGCATAAGGGCGAACTTCATCAGGGCGAGTTACATTTTCTACATCAATGGCGCGAGTGGTAGGGGGAACATCCGTGGTATCTAACTCGTTAAGTTGTTCCACGTATTCTAAAATGCCACTGAGTTGAGTGGTAAATTGCTGTTCTTCTTCTGGAGTCAATTCTAAACGGGCTAAATGGGCAACTTTTTGGACTTGTTCAAGATCAATCATAATAACTAGATTTTAGAAGTAAATATCCATTTCTGAGCGACCTGTGGTTTTGAGCCAATTTTGCGCTTCAATATAGTTATTGGGCGCAAGGCGAATCGCTTCTTTCCAGTATTCAGCCGCTTGATCAAAAAGGGCTTCCCCTTCTTCGTCTCGCCCCTCTTGTTTAGCTAAATCTCCCTGATGATGGTAGATTACGGCAATATTATTAAGGGCTTGAGGAAGACGAGAATTCACTTCAATCGCTTCTTGATAATACTTGAGGGCTTTTTCGTATTCACCATTACTGGTGTGAATTAAGCCTATATTGTACAAGATATAGCTGCGATCGTTGGGATCTTCTTCTAATTCGAGAGCCGCATAATAATTGTCTAAGGCTTCGGCGTATTCTCCATCTGACTGCGCCGACATTCCATCACGATAATAGGTAAAGGCTTCTTTTGACTTTTTCTGAGTTGGCAGCATTTTCAGAATTAAGTCTGCCATGACGGTGAAGGATTTATCAATAAAGTTGTCGTTGCGCTGTGTACGTGGCATAGCTTGTTATTCTCACTAACCCTTTTCTTCTACATTTTAATGATATTCCTGTCTTGGCTGGGGTAAAAGTGACAATTGTTAAGCAATAATTCGCACTTGTTCCTCGCGACGAGTCAGACTATCACAGAGAAAGCGAACGATGTATTCTTGCAAGGCGTAGGCGAGGTGAGGGGATTCTTGTTTCATTTTTTCCAAGGTGGCGCGATCGAGCTGATACAATTGGCTAGGAGAGTCTGCGGTAACCAGAGAAGACAGAGGCGGTTTTCCATAGAAACGCATTTCTCCTAACACGGCTCCTTGAGAGTGAGTTTGTAAGCGTTTGGTTTGTCCGTTGGGAAGGTCTAACAAAACACTTACTTGTCCTGATTCAATAAAATAGAGACATTCTTGTTTTGCGCCCGCTTCAAAGATGACTTCTCCCGCTTCTACTTGTTTAGGCTTGAGATAGCGGATAAATTCTTCCGCTTGTTCAGGGGTTAAAAATAAACGGGTTAATTGTTCTTTTAGTGGTTTTTCTTTTTTGTGAGGAAGAATATCTTTGAGAAGTTCATTTTCACACCATTCTAAGCCGCGATCAAGGTCGGGAAGAATTTGACATCGCGCTTCGTCTTCTTCAATTCCACCTCCTTTACGCAATTGTTCTTCTAGTTTGGGGAGGAGATTGGTATAGACAAGAGTAAGGTTTCTTTGACGGGCTATTTTGAGGAGTTTAATAAAGGTGAGAACTCCAGACGCATCCATTCCTTCGACTTCTCGAAAATCAATCAAAATATAGCTTAAAGGATTCTCCTCTATTTGATCAACGCGATCGCGCACTCGTCTCAATAAATAATCAGCCGTTCCAAAAAAAATATAACCATGTAATTCTAAAATAGAAACTTTTTCTCCTCTTTTGTTTAAGTATTCTTGCTCTAGTTCACTGCGATGAATGTTACTTCTCATCCTCTCTAAAGAGGTCATACTTTTAACGACATTAATTTGACTATAATTAAACATAAAAGAAATAACACTCATGACAAACCCTACAGCAATTCCTTCTAAAAAACCGACCCAATTAATAACAACTAAGGTAACAATAACAATTAAATAATCGGAAAACCTCAAGCTAAACCAAGCGCGATAAACCCACTGTAATAGCAAGGATAATCCTAGATACAAAATCAATCCTCCTAAAATTGGCTTAGGAAATAAAGAAATAAAAGAAGGCCCCAAAATTAAGACGAAAAAGCAAAATATTCCTGAGCTAATTCCTGAGAGTCTGCTTCTTGCTCCAATTTTATCAACCAGTAAGGTACTCGGCAAGGCTTGGTTTCCCACCATTCCTGTGCCAAACCCTGAGGCAATATTAGCAACGCCAATTGATGTGAGTTCTCGATCTAAACTAATATCTTTACCGACAACTAATTCAATTCCACTGTTACTTAAAACTAAGGATAATAAGCTCACTAACATTAAGGAAATAATTAGTCCTCCATGGGACGCAATCACTGACCAATGGATACTTCCTAACTCAGAGAAAGTTAAGGGCTGCCAAAGTCCCCCTGCTGGAAATGTTTCTAATAACCAACCCTGCAATCTAGCTTGGGCAAGTGAGGTTCTTGTTCCTAATAAGATACCATAGAAGCCAACGATTAGTCCGATTAAGGTTCCAGGCATTACCAAAAAATGACGATAGCGCTCCGAAACAAATAATAAAATTAAAGCAATAAATAAAGCGGCTCCCCAATGAATTAAGGGATCGGCTTGAAAAAAAGTTTCTAAATTAGTAAAATTAATATTAATATCTGTCGTAATTTGAATAGAACCCGTAACTAATAGCCAGCCTGTTCCAGCCATAAAGCCGCCGACAACTTGATAGGGAATAAAGCGAATTTTACTGCCTAATTTTAATTTTCCTAACACTAAAAGAAATAAGCCAGTTAAAAGGGAGGAAAGCGCGATCGCGGCAAGAACAGTGATTAAGATATCACTTAGAGAAAAATTTGTTTTTAAGTCTTTAACAATTTCATTTGCTAAAATTGCTGTAATAGCAGTTGGGGCAGCCAGTGGCGTGGCAATCATCCCAGGGAGCGCACTAAAAATGGCAGCGATAAAACTAACCATCCCCGTACTAAACACCGTTAAACCCACCCCAACGCCTAAATCTGGGCTTAACGTTCCCGCAAAAATTAAAGCAGCATAAGAAATGGCACGAATTACCCCAATAATACCCGTAATTAAACCAGCTAATAAACTCAAAAAAAGAGCTTTAGGTTCTAAATTTTCTGATATAGAATTGAATAAATTATTTGGAAATTGTTGACGAGAACTTAATTGATTGGTCATTCTTCCCCCTAAAGTGTTTAAATCTAGGGTGAATTGCTTTGGAAGAAGAAGTTGTATCTAATGTAACAATTTTTAGCTCTGAAACCAGATCTTGTCTCTTTCCGCCTCGATTTCTCAAGTATTTATAGCTAACTCGAAAGAAGGAAAAGTAATATCGTTTTGGACAATTGGCGCTACATTCATCTCCCCCCAACCCCCTTTAGTAAGGGGGGCGAAGGGGGGATCAGCTGTAACCTGACTTTTTGAAAAAGGTATAATTTAAAGCTAGTCACCAAATCTAAAAGTGCAGTCGCTATCCCAAAGAATCAACTTAAAATAGAAGTCATAGCCCAAGGTCATAATTATGGTAGGCAAACGACTGAACTTTAATCGTAACTGGCGTTGGTTGATCCCGCCCCTAATCATAGCGATTCTGCTTTTGATTTTTTCTGGAACGCTGGTTCACCTCACTACCGAGAATTGGTGGTTTAGCGCGATCGGGTTTTCCGATGTCTTTTGGACGCTCTTAACTTGGCGCAGCATCACTTGGGTGGGCAGTTTTATCATTTTTGCCCTCTTTTTGGGCTTAAACTACTGGTTTGCCATGCGCGTAACTCGTTACTCCACCATTCGGATGTTAGACCAGAGTAACTTCTCATTTTACGCCGATCGCGCTCCCAAATACATTGCCCCCATTCTTATCTTTTTGATCTCCCTTTCCGCAGCCGGTAGCAGTATTAGCGCTTGGGATACGTTTCTTAAATTTCTCAATGCAACAGAGTTTAATCGCACCGATCCCATTTATGAACGGGATATCAGCTTCTATATCTTTGAACTTCCCTTTTACGAAGGGCTACAAGATTGGCTGTTTGGACTTCTTATAATGGGGCTACTGGTAGCAGGAGCAATTTACCTCTTAAAAGGAAGTATTAGCTTTGATCGTGGCTGGCAATATCTCATCGAAGGAGAAGCGAAAGCTCATATTTTTTTACTGTTAGCTGGGTTAGCGTTTCTCGTTGCCTTCCAATTTTGGCTACAACGCTATGATTTGCTCTTTTCCCAAGAAGGATTGGTTTCTGGGGCTGGTTTTACCGATACTCATGCCCGTTTAACCGCCCTCACTGCTATGGGATTTATGGGATTAGCCCTTGCTGTCATCTTTATTGCGTCAGCGGCGAGAAATACCCTAATTCTCCCCTTAACGGGAATTGGCTTATATTTACTGATTTATATCCTGCTCTATCAAGTTTATCCCAGTGTGCAACAACGGATTAGCGTTGATCCTAACGAACTCGCTAAAGAAAGACCTTACATTGAACATAACATTGCCTTTACCCGAGACGGCTACAATTTAGGTGAGGTAAGTCGAGAAGATTTTCCCCCCCAAGAAAGGCTCGATCGCGCTGATATCACTGCCAACCAAGAAACCATCCGCAACATTCGACTTTGGGATTATCGCCCCCTTCTCAGCACTTACCGACAACTCCAAGAAATCCGCCCCTACTATAGTTTCTTAGATGTGGATGTGGATCGCTACACCATTGATGATAACTATCGCCAAGTGATGCTATCCCCGCGAGAGTTACCCCAAGCCCCGCAACCGCGTTGGATTAGTCAACGGTTGAAATATACCCATGGTTATGGTTTAGTGATGAGTCCAGTTAATGAAGTCACCTCACAAGGGTTACCGCCGTTGATTATTCGCGATCTTCCTCCTGTTTCCAGTATTGATTTAGAGGTAGAACAGCCACGAGTATATTACGGAGAAGCTACGGATAATTACATTTTTACGGGGATGGTGGAAGATGAATTTGATTATCCCTTAGGCGATGACAATGCTGCCAATCGTTATGATGGTACAGGCGGAGTTCCCCTCAATTCCTTGTGGAAACGATTGCTTTATTCCTATAACTTAGGTAGTTTCCGCATTTTAATTTCCCAGCAGTTTCAAAGCGAATCTCGCATTCATTATCATCGTAATATCCGAGAACGGATTAACCATGTTGCCCCGTTTTTACGCCTTGATAGTGATCCCTATGCCAGCTTAGTGGATGGTCGCCTCAAGTGGATTGTAGAAGGCTATACCGTTAGCAATAATTATCCCTATTCTGAACCTGTCACCGCCATTACCGATGCTGGTGAAATTTTACAAGGAGATAATAATAATGAAATTTTAGATGGGGGGTTTAATTACGTTCGTAATTCTGTCAAAATTATTGTTGATGCCTATGATGGAAGCCTCCAATTCGCCGTTACTGATACTGATGATCCTATTATTCAAACCTATGAAAAAATTTTTCCTAATTTATTCACTTCTGTAGAAGACGTTTCCTCGGAATTACGTTCCCATTTTCGCTATCCCTTGGACTTATTTAACATCCAAGCGCAGATGTATCTGGAATATCACATGAGTAATCCTGAAGTCTTTTATAATCAGGAAGATTTATGGCGGTTTGCTCAAGAAAATTATCAAGGGAATCAGCAGTTAGTTGAACCCTACTACACGATTATGCGCCTCCCTGGAGAAGAAACAGAAGAATTTGTATTGATTTTACCCTTTACCCCCGTCGAGCGAGATAATATGATTGCTTGGATGGCAGCGCGATCGGATGGCGAGAATTACGGGAACTTATTACTCTATGAATTTCCGAAACAATCTCTTACCTATGGACCGCGTCAAATTGAAGCCAAAATTGATCAAAACACAGAAATTTCTCAACAACTCAGTTTATGGGATCAACAGGGGTCACGAGTCATCCGTGGTAACTTATTAGTGATTCCCATTGAAGAATCCCTCCTCTATGTAGAACCGATTTATTTACGGGCAGATCAAGGTGAATTACCGCAAATAAGACGAGTAGTAATTTCCCATGGGGATGATTTAGTGATGCGTCAGATTATAGAAGAAGCGATTAACGCTATTTTTGGGGAAGAAGATCCTGATCCCATTGAGGAAGAAGAACCTGAGGAAGAAGACCTAGACGAACCCTTAGAACAGCCTCAAGCAGAAATTGGCATCTCGCAAGACTTAGTCAGAAGCGCCCGAGAGGTTTATCAGGAAGCCCAAGACGCAGCCCAAGCAGGAAATTGGGGAGAATATGGGGACAAAATCGAAGAATTAGAAGAGATTTTAGAAGATTTAAATCAGGAGTCCAATAATGATTAGTCAACCCCTAGAAAAAAAACAATATACCGCGCAAGAATACTTAGAATTAGAAGTTAATTCCGAGCAACGTCATGAATTTGTCAATGGAGAAATTATCCCCATGGCAGGAGGCACTCCCAATCATAATCGCATTATCGGTAATTTTTATATGGGATTCAGATTAGGCTCTCAAGGCAAAAATTATGATATTTTCGTTTCTGATCTCAGACTTCATATCCCAGAAAAACAAATTTATACCTATCCCGACATCATGATAGTAGAAGGGGAATTAGGACTCCTATCAGAGCGTAACGATACCATTCTCAATCCTTGTTTCATTGCAGAAGTTTTATCAACTTCCACACAAGGATATGATAAAGATGAAAAATTCCAAGCCTATCGCACCATTCCGAGTTTTCGGGAATATGTTTTAATTGATCAATATTCTCCCCACATTGAACATTACCGCAAAACCGATACAAACCAATGGTTATTTACTGAGTATCAGGGCTTAAGTTCAATTCTCCCTTTAGCCACGGCTGAAATAACGATTCCTCTGGCTGATATTTATGACAAAGTTACTTTAGAAACAGAATAAACTTAATCGCAAATATAAGCGCCACGTGATTAAATTTTATCAAAACTTATCAGCTAATTGGGATAAAAAGCAAGTTATACCATTTCGATTAATTATATGAAATCCACCTATGGTTGCTACACCCCCCTGAAATCCCCCCAACCCCCCTTATTAAGGGGGGCAAGGGGGGATCGGTATGTAGCATACACAGTTCCATTTCATATTAGCGTTACACACCAGTCCATCATCCCCCCCTTTCAAAGGGGGTTTAGGGGGGATTTACCCAATCACCAAGTAGAGGGGATTATATCAAATCCGTTTGATTAATTGGCATAGCGAGCAAGATGCTCGCACTCC
>JBKHER010000051.1:0-11768 GCA_046540715.1 Halothece sp. | reverse complement strand
CTTTGACAAAAAGGGCGAAAAAATGCGAGAGTAGCGTTGAGATGAAGTTTTATAACAGGAGTCTATAAAAGTATGAACCAATACGCAGAAGAATTGAGAAATACAGCAAAAGCTATGGTTGCTCCCAACCAAGGCATCCTTGCTATGGACGAAAGTAACGGGACTTGCAATAAGCGTTTCCAAAAGCAAGGCATTGATGCGACTGAAGAAATGCGTCGCCAGTATCGGGAGTTAATTCTCACCACCCCAAATCTAGGAGACTATATTAGTGGTGCGATTCTCTATGATGAAACCATTCGTCAGAAAAAAGAAGATGGCACCCCCTTTACCCAAGTCATGCAAGATGCTGGGGTCATCATTGGCATTAAAGTTGACACCGGGGCCAAAGATTTAGCCGGTCATCCTGGGGAAAAAGTAACCGAAGGATTAGACGGACTGCGCGATCGCATCGCAGAATACTATCAAATGGGCGCTCGTTTCGCCAAATGGCGTGCAGTCATTACCATTGGTGATGGCATTCCTACCCCTGCTTGCATCGAAGCCAACGCTCATGCTTTAGCCCGTTACGCTGCCTTATGCCAAGAAGGGGGCTTAGTGCCAATTGTTGAGCCTGAAGTTCTCATTGATGGGGATCATACCCAAGAGCGTTGCTACGAAGTGACCGATCAAACCCTTCGCACTGTCTTCACTGAATTACGCAGCCAAGGGGTTGAATTTGACCAAATGATCCTTAAGCCCAGCATGGTCATTTCTGGTAAACAGTGCCCTCAACAGTCCACGCCGCAACAAGTTGCCGAGCAAACCATCAAGTGTCTCCGCGACAATGTTCCCGCCTCTGTTCCTGGCATTGCCTTCCTCTCTGGTGGACAAACCCCTGAGCAAGCCGCAGAACACTTACACTTAATGAACTCTGAGCCTCTCAAATCTCAGTGTCCTTGGCGCGTTACCTTCTCCTATGCTCGTGCTATCCAACAACCCGCCTTAGAACACTGGAAAGGACAAGCCAACAACGTCGCAGAAGCACAAAAACTCTTACACCATCGTGCGAAGTGCAACAGTGCTGCTAGCATGGGTAGCTACTCCCCTGACATGGAAAAACAGCCTGCTATGGCGTAATAGTTAACTAGATATCGTTTTTTTTGAGGTGGGAATTGAACCCACCCCTTTTTTTGGAATGGCAACAGTTAAACATCAATGTCTCAATATGGTTTAGCGTTACATACCACTAGTCCGCAATTGGGACTTGCTTTAAGTGACTTTTATCAAGAAAAAAAAATCGCGACTTGGGAATTGGGTCGAGACTTATCTACGCAGTTGCATATTATTTTGCAAGATTTTCTCGCCCCCTATCAGTGGTGGGATTTAGCCCTCATAGCGGTGGCTAAAGGGCCTGGGAGTTTTACGGGAACTCGCATGGGCATGGCAACAGCGCGAACCTTAGCCCAACAGTTAGAGATTCCTCTCTTTGCGATTTCCACGCTTTTGGGAATTGCTGCTTATGAACAATCAATTGCCCCAGATTTATTTCCAGACCATCATTTAATTGCCGTACAACTGCCAGCGCGTCGTCAACAGTCTTTTGTTGGGATTTATCAAGTCAGGGAAACAGGATTAATGACTTATCTCTCTGACACAATTATGACTGCCGAAACTTGGGAAGAGACATTAGCGACGTTAAATCAGCCTTATCAGCGCATTAAGGCAACTGAGGAGGCATTAGGAAAAACGGTATCGAGTCTTCTTGATTTAGCGATTAAAGACTGGCAACAGGGCAAATCTCCCACCCTTGAGGAAGCGAAACCGTTTTATGGACAAAGCCCGGTTTGATTTCTCTCTCACTCAAGGATGCCTTTGAGATAGGTAGCTAAAATGAGTCGATATCCTTGGTAATTAACGGGACGGTTAATTTCAATAGAAGATAATGCTTCGAGATTATTATGGTTTGAGTTATCTTTTTCTGCTTTGATCAGGACTAAGTCGAACCGACAAGCAAGGGTAGAAAATTGAGGAGAATGGGCTAAAAAGGTTTCTGCGGCGCGATAAAGTTTTTGTTGCTTTTGTGGCGTAATGGCAAGTAATCCATTCTCATCCCAATTCCTTTTTTGCCGTGTTTTTACCTCGACAAAACTTAAGTCCCTTGTCGAAGGATCATAAGCTACTAAATCTAATTCTCCCCAACGACATCGCCAACGAGATGCTAAAATTTCCCAACCTTGGTTTTTCAACCACTGGGCAGTTAGGTCTTCTCCTAACTTACCCAACTGATTACTGGTCATTATAGCTAAGTAACATGAGAAGCTTTTAAAGCTCTTGTCATTAGGGTTTCATGGGTACTGATTTCATCTTCTTGTTCTTTAGGTCGTCTTTGAATATAAGACCCATCAGGTTGTAATTCCCAGGCTTGACGATTATCGGTTAGCATTAAGTCTAAAAATTGTTTCAATTCTTGAAAAATATTGGGATCATCAATGGGAACCACTGCTTCAACTCGCCGATCTAAGTTACGTTGCATCCAGTCCGCGCTTCCCATATAGATTTCTTCCTCTCCACCATTATAGAAATAGAAAAGGCGAGAGTGTTCGAGAAAGCGTCCAATAATACTCACAACGCGGATATTGTCACTAATTCCTTCTAACCCTGGGCGTAAACAGCAAATCCCCCGAATAATTAAGTCAATTTGTACCCCGACTTGGGAGGCTTCATAAAGGGTTTGAATAATAATGGGATCAACCAAGGCATTCATTTTGGCAATAATATGGGCTTTTTCCCCTTTTAGGGCGCGATCGCGCTCTCTTTGAATCAACACAATCATGCGATTACGTAAACTCACAGGAGCAACTAATAATTTGCGATAAGAACGCTGACGGGAATGACCGGTGAGAAAATTAAATAAATCTGTTAAATCCGCTCCTAACTCTTCTCGACAACTAAATAACCCTAAATCAGTGTAAAGTTTAGCCGTTTTGGGATTATAATTTCCCGTACCAATATGAACATAACGATGAATTTTATCCTCTTCTTGACGAACAATTAAAGCCGTTTTGGTATGGGTTTTTAATCCCACTAATCCATAGACAACGTGAACCCCTGCTTTTTCTAACTTTCGCGCCCAAACAATATTATTTTCCTCGTCAAATCTTGCTTTTAGTTCTACTAAAACTGCCACTTGTTTCCCATGTTCGGCTGCATTAATTAAGGCATTAATAATCGGAGAATCTCCCGAGGTACGATAAAGTGTCATCTTAATTGCTAACACTTTCGGATCAATGGCAGCTAATTCAATAAACTCCTGAACCGTGGCACTAAAGGAATGATAAGGATGATGAACTAAGAGATCAGATTTACGAATTTCCCCAAAGAAACTCTCACTTTTTTCCTCTGGTGACAGGGCATTTTCCGTCCGTTCTGAGTCTCGATAGCGTTGAAAAGGAGGGGGAACAATCGGAGTCCATTTAGAATCTTTTAAGTCTGGCAATGGAAGAGACATAAATGACATTAAATCTCCTAACCCTAATAATCCCTTAATTTGATGCACATTTTTCTCTTCCAGCTTCATTTCTCGCATTAACATTTCTTGAATTTGCGGAGAAGCTGATTCATCAATTTCCATGCGAACTACAGAACCGCCCCGTCTGCGTTTGCGGAGTTCTTTTTGAATAGCTAATAATAAATCATCTGCTTCATCTTCTTCCACTGCAATATCAGCATTTCGAGTAATCCGAAAGGGATAACATTGTTCAATGGTTAATCCTGGAAACAGCGATTCTAAGTGATGAGAAATAATTTGTTCTAGGGGAATTCCTGTCCAAACTGCTGGCTTTCCTTGATCATCATAAACTCCTAGTTCTTTTGGTATTTGGACGAAACGAGGTAAGACTTTTGGCACTTTAATGCGAGCAAATAATTCATCTTCAGTATCAGGCTCACGAACGACAACTGCTAAATTTAAGCTCAGGTTAGAAATATAAGGAAAAGGATGCCCAGGATCAACCGCAAGGGGAGTTAAAACGGGAAAAATATGATCTTCATAAAACTTTTTTAAGTAGGTTCTTTGTTCTACATTTAAGTCAATATAATTCAGAATATAAACCCCATTCTCTGTTAATAATTCTCGTAAAACTTTTTCAAAATGCTCATCTTGTTTTTTAATCATGGGGCGTAGCCGCGCACTAATATCACTTAATTGTTGTTGTGGATCGCGCCCATCGACCGTTAACTTTGTAACATTCGCTTCCACTTGTTGTTGTAACCCCGCAACCCGCACCATAAAAAATTCATCTAAATTCGTACTAAAAATCGCCATAAACTTGAGACGTTCTAATAATGGCGTACGTTCATCAAGGGCTTCGTGAAGAACGCGATGATTAAACTCTAACCAACTTAATTCACGATTAAAATAATATTGGGGATCGGTTAAGTCAACAACCGAAGTTTCAGTCTTAGATTTAGCCATAATCGGGAAGGGATTTAATCGGAGTCGGCTTTATTTTATCAAATCTTACCAAGATGATTCATTAGCTTGAGCAAAGTCTCGCCTATTTCTTATGGAAAGAGGTGGGGAAACTGGGGAAAAGTTTAACGCAAAGCATCGTTGATAGCGGTTTGTGTGTCACAACCGACAACTCCATCTACATCTAAGTTGTATTCTCGTTGAAATTCTGCTACTGCCCCTTCTGTGCTGGAGCCATAATCTCCATCTATTTCTTCATCATAATAACCTAATTCTTGAAGTTGCTTTTGTAGCACTTTCACCACAGAACGCGATCGGCCAGGTTGTAATGGGGTAATACAAGCACTTAAAGGTTGCATTTCTACCGTTTCGGGTTCAGTGGTTTCAGGTTGGGATTGGTTGTCCTGATTCTCTTGATTTCTCGACTCAGTTTCTGTTTCTGGAGACTTTTCTCTTCGGGGGAGTTCAGCATTCCTTAAAATTGCTCCGGTAGCAAAATAGCCAATGGAAAAAAACCCGATCATTACGGTTGTAATACCAACCACTTTTACGCCACATCCCCAAGAGGGTTTCCGGAAAGATTTTGTTTTTTGTGAGGGTTGTTTGGGCGGAAAATATTGACCGCTTTTGGTTTTTCCTAGGGTTTTGGGATCATTAACAACAATATGACCTTTGCGTTTTAGTTTATAAAACCAATACCATTCTCGTAGAGCTAAGGCTTTATCATCACTTTTAGGAAGAAGTTCTAAAACTTTAATTTTGGGCTTTTTGGTATCAAGAATAATGCGCGATCGGCAAGAGGAACTCTCTAAATGTTGCTTGACTCGCAGTTGAATATTATCGGATAAGCCAATATAGCTGACACTCCCCGTAGTAATTTGATAGATTCCTCGTTCTCTAGGCAGTGTTTTCCAATTGATCATCTGTTGGAAAATTGTTATTTGTTATTTTTCACTAATTACTATAATTCAAAGAGCCTGCGATCGCAGCCAAGCCACTGGTAAATAGAAAAACTTTTTTGCTTTCGGAACATACGCCCGTTGATTAAATACATCATACTGATTACGCTCGATAACGTCCAGTATTCCTTGATAAAGCATTAAAGCTGTCCACACTGGCCAACGAGAATCGCGACTCAAAGCCCGAATCCCTTGTTCGGCTTGAGTATAAAAGCCTCTTGCTCGTTCAATCTCAAACTGCATTAATTGTCGCCAGTTTTCATTAATAACGCCCTTAAATAATTCTTCTTCGGTATAATTAAATTTTCTTAAATCTTCTAGCGGGAGATAAATCCGTCCTCGTTCGGTATCTTCGCCCACATCTCGTAAAATATTTGTAAGCTGATTAGCAATTCCGAGCGCGATCGCTTCTTCTGTCGGTGGGTGAAGCGACTGATTTTTTCGCCAAGGGGAAGTTCCTATCTCAGGTTCTAGCCCTAAAACCGCATTTGACATTAACCCCACTGTTCCCGCAACGCGATAACAGTAAAGATAGAGATCATCAAAGGTTTCATAGCGATCGCGCTTTAAATCCATGCGCTGTCCGGCAATCATATCCCGAAAAGGCTGAATCTCTAAAGGAAAGCGTTGCAGGCTATCCACCAGGGCAATATCCGGATGTTCCAGGGGATAACCTGCAAAAATTGATTCTAAGTTTTTCTCCCACTCATCAAGGGTTTCAATGGTGGTTAACTCGGCTTCGGGGCCATCCACCAATTGATCGGTACGGCGACACCAGACATAAATAGCCCAAATAGCTTGGCGTTTTGCCTTAGGCATCAGGAGTGTACCGAGATAAAACGTTTTGGAGTATTCCGCTGTGATTTGCCGACAATATTCATAAGCGGATTCCACAGAGGGCTGAGAGCAAGTCTTTTCGGGGTTAGGCAGTTGCAGCATCCACCGCAGGCTAATAGGGTTCACTTAACTAAAAGAAATTGTCCCCTTAATTAGGGAGATAGGGACACAGGATATCATTTTGCCACAGAAACGGGCTTTTTCTGCGATTTTTCTACAGAAGATTCCAACCCATGACTTTCGGCAAGAGTTTGAGCAGTCAATTTCCCTGATAAGACTGCCCCTTCCATACTTGCTAAGTATTGTTGCATGGTGTAGTCTCCTGTCAGATAAAAATTGGAAATTGGGGTTTTTTGGGAAGGGCGAGCGGCTTGTCGACCAGGTGTCGCCTTATAAACCGATCGCGGCGTTTTGACCACATGATATTTTAACAGTTGAGCGCGATCGTCTCCCGTAAAATATTTCGGAAATAGAGTTTTTAACTCTTTCATGGTGGCTTCAATAATTTCCTCTTCTGATTTTGCGATCCAATTTTTAGCAGGAGCTAGCACCAACTCTAGCATCGACTTGTCAGCATCTTCATAACCGCGACAAGTATTACTCATATCCGCATACACACTCAATAAGTCAGAACGAGAAAATAGCAAATGGTCAATATCGGTTAATTTGCGATCAAACCAGAGATGAAGATTAATCACAGGAACACCCTCTAAGCCATCTAACTGCTTGAAGAAGTCCATTTCCTTCCAAGGTTGAGGAAGCATTAACTTCAGGGGATCAACTGGCATCGCAGACACATAAGCATCGGCGGTGAGCATTTCATCGTCTGCCCCATTTAAGCCTCGAATGAGATACCCTTTGACACGATTATCCTCATTAAGCACAATTTCTTTTAGAGGAGCATTTAAGCGGACTTCGCCCCCGCGTTCGGTAATATAATCCACCATCGGCTGACAAAGACGTTCTGTAGGAGATCCATCTAGAAACGCCATTTTCGAGCCATTTTTCTCTTGTAAGAAGCGATTTAGCGCCGTCAGAAGAATGGTTGCGGAAATCTCATTGGGGTTAATGAAGTTTAAAGCCTTAGACATGGCGATAAACACTTCTTTTTCCACCCGCTTCGGCATATTTTGCCGTTCCATCCATTCTGACCAAGTGTAGCGATCCATGGCTTCTACATAGCCCTGTCCACGCAACATAGCTGGAATTAAACCAATCCCAAAGCGAATTTTTTCCGGCCAAGAGAGCATATCATTGTTTCTTAAAATGGCAATGACACCATTCAGAGGGGCTGGAAGATTGGGAAAATCAAAGCGTGAGTAAGTGCCTGGTTTTTCCGGGCGATTGAAGATCATGGTGTGTTCTTTCCATTGCAAACGATCTTCAATGTCCAATTCCTTAAACAGCCTTAGCATATTGGGATATGCGCCAAAAAAGATGTGCAATCCCGTTTCGTACCAGTCGCCATCTTCATCTTGCCAGGCTGCGACTTTACCGCCTAAAACATTTTCCCGTTCAAGGACAATCGGTGTATGTCCCGCATCAACTAAATATTTAGCACAGGAAAGCCCTGCTAACCCTGCTCCTGCAATTATCACCCGCATGATTATTCTGTGTTTGATTACTTAAAGTCTTTTCTCATATTATACTTTGCATTTCGTTACATTTGAGCGACTGGTTATTCGTTATTGGTTATTCGTTATTCGTTCACTGGTTTACGAAGGACAAAGCACAAACCACTTGTTACTGGTCACGCCTTCTTAACTGACTAAGAAATGCTCTACTTGCTGGTGTAATTCTTCAATGTTCCCAGAGTTATCCATCACAATATCAGCTAGGGCTATCTTCTCACGGAGGGGCATTTGGGCATTAATGCGCGATCGCGCTTCTTTTTCTGACAATCCATCTCGTTCCATGACTCTCTTTAATTGCTGTTCTGGAGAACAAGAAACCACCCAAGTTTCGGTAACTAAGTCTGTCATCTTAGCTTCAAATAATAGCGGAATCATAAGAACAATTAAGCTAGCCTTAGAGTGAGATAATTCTTGTTCTATGCGTTTTCTCACATAGGGATGAATTTGTTGTTCTAACCATTGTTTTTCTTCGGTATTATGAAAGATAATTTCTCCTAAGCGCGATCGATTTAAACTGCCATCAGCATTGATAACTTGATTGCCATAACGATGTTTAATTGTGGCTAAAATCGGTGAATCTTTGCTTACCGCTTCTCTAGCATAATAATCCGCATCTAAAATAGGAATCTGATAGGTATTTTCTAAATAATGCGCGATCGCGCTTTTCCCTGTTGCAATTCCCCCAGTTAACCCAATAATCCGCCGACTCATTTAATAATTAAATCTCCTTGATGACTGGCAATTAATTCTCTAATTTCCGCTTCCGATAACGCCTTCCCAAACAAAAATCCCTGCCCATATTCACAGCCTAACACTTTAAGCACTTCCCATTGTTCTTGTTCCTCAATTCCTTCTGCAATCACATCCATTTTTAAATTATGAGCAAGACTAATAATGGTCTTGACAATTTGCATAATTTCGGATTCTTTTAACATCCTTTTCGTAAAACAGCGATCAATTTTCAACGTATTAATCGGCAACTGATGTAACCGTTGTAGAGAAGAATATCCCGTACCAAAATCATCAATGGATAATAAAATACCCATTTGCTGTAACTGATTTAAAGTTCCTAGTATTGCCGTTGTTTCCTCTAAAATAATCTCTTCTGTTACCTCTAACTTTAAACTCTTTGGCGTAATTCCACTATCATTAATAATGTTTTCTAATCGCTCTAAAATCCCCACTTGATTAATCATATTCTCTGATAGGTTAACATTCATAGAGAGAGATTCCCCCTCTGGAATCATCTTTTGCCAAATGGCTAATTTTTCACAAGCCTCCGCTAATACCCACCAATCAATCAACCCAATTAACCCTAACTCTTTGGCTAGAGGCATAAATTTACTAGGAGAAACTAAGCCTTTTTCAGGATGCTGCCACCTGACTAAAGCCTCAAACCCCACTAATTTGCCATTAGTAATATTAACAGTCGGCTGATAGAAAACATATAATTGTTTTAATCTTAAAGCCCGTCTTAATTCCGTTTCTAATTGTACTCTAGTTGCTGCTGAGTGATGAAGATAAGGATGAAAAACAACACAGGGAAACTTTACTTCTCCTCGCGCTGCATTCATGGCTGTATCTGCGGCATGGAGAAGCGCAGAAGGTTCTTTTAAGAAACCATCATAAATAGAAACCCCAATACTAACGGGGCAAAATAATTCTTGTCCTGCAATATTTAATGGTAAACTTAATTGATAATGGATTAACTGGGTAACTTTTTCTATTTCTTCTTTTTGATCTAAGTTTGGTAAAATCACCGCAAGGTTAGCATCACCGACTCGGGCAAAGTCGTAATTTAATTGTAGAGTTTCCTTAAGTCGTTTAGCTACAGCAATGATTAATTGATTAGCCATTTCAAATCCTAAACCATATTTAATTACTGCATAACGCTCTAATTTGATTAAAATAATGGCTAAACCTTGTTCACAATTCGTTTGTAGGTGATGGCTAATTTGTTCCAGAAACCAAGTTTTATTCGGTAAATAAGTATTTGGATCAGAAAAAGCGTGCTTATCTAATAAAGCCTCCAACTTTTTATTAGCTGTTAAATTCTGAATGATTAAAATTCCACTAACAATGACTCCATTTTCATTGCTTAGGGGATAACTTTGTAAATAATAAGTATATTGAGCATATTGAAAGCGTTGGCTTAAATATTTTCCTAAAAAAACTTCTTTTTGCAAAGGTTCTAATAGATTTCGTAATTGAGGAGAAAAACTCTCAGAAAATATATTACCCTCGATATTGCCTTCTGTCATCGTGAGTTGAATTAATTGATCAATCGCTTCTCCCACAGCTAAGGTATAACGCCATTGCTGATTAAAAATTAAAATTCCACAAGGCGGAAAGCTAGAAATTAACTCTGAATCATTTTTTTCCTGTAAAGCAGTTTGAGTATATTTATATTCAGTAATATTTTGTGCAGTTAGTAAAATTAGTTTTTCCCTTTCTAAATTAAGGGGATAAGCAGTCATTGCAAGGTTCATTAATTTCCCATCACTACGATAATTATGCCATTCCCCTGTTACTAACTGCGATACTTGTTTGAGAGGGGTAGGAATATTTTGAGACGGATATAATTCAGAAAGTTTCTTATCTAAAAAATCCTGTTGAGAATAACCGTATTGATCAATGGCAACTTGATTAACAGCAGTAATTTGAAAAGTTTTAGCATTGTAAATAAAGCTAGGCAAGGGAAAGAAATTAATTGCTTGTTGTTGTGACTCACCAACAAAAGCATTTAAAGGTTGAGCCAGAAATAAAACTGAACCTAAAGATAGGGGAAATAAGTAGCCAAAATAGGAAATTTTAACGCCAGAGACGAATCGAGAAATGGCTAAAGGCTTGCAAACTTGTTGATCTAAAACCTCTTGACTTGCCTCTTGAATAATGATCCCCTGATCAGGTAAAAAAAGGCTGGCTAACGTTGTCGTAACTCGCTTGTCACCTGTGGGAGAATTAAACTGAATGACACGACATTTCCCTTGACGATTAATAATTAAAATAATTGGGCTTGACTGTGCAAATATCGGGGGGTTTAGTAACATAATTCTGTTGGCTATGATTTTTCAGAAATTTACACTTTAGTCAAGGGGGGGTTAAGAAAACTTAATAATCAATGATAGCTTGCGTCAATCCTTCTAGAGTATATTCTTTGGCCTCAATATCACATCGCCCTAGCCATTTCTGGCAGGTTTGAGAAGTTTGTGGACCGATAGAAGCAATGGCAACATTGGCTAATACCTGTTCTAAGTTTACCCCAGAGCCAAAAATTGGGAACAAGAGATCATAAAAATAGTTAACGGTTTTAGAACTAGCAAAGGTGATAATATCAACTTTTTGCGCTTTTAAGGCTTCTATAGCAACTGGATCAGGCTTTTCTGGGCAACTTGACTGATAAGCAGGCACAGCAATTACCTCTGCCCCTTTTTGCTGAAATTCCTGAATTAAAACTTCTCTCCCGCCACTTTCTACCCGTGGCAAAAGAATTCTCTTGCCAGATAAATTTTCGGGGAAACTTTCCACCAGAGAATCAGCAACAAAATTGGGAGGAATAAACGTCGGAGTGAAGCCATATTCTTCTAAAACTTTTGCAGTCTTTTTACCGACAACTGCAATTTTTAGAGGGTTTAAAGTAGCGCGATCGATTGCTAAATCATCTAAGCGTTGAAAAACAAATTTAACCCCATTAGCAGACGTTAAAATCAGCCAATCAAAGGAAGGTAACTGATTAATGGCTTCATCTAAGGGTTTCCAACTTGATGGTGGACGAATTTCTAGGGCAGCCATTTCAATTACGTTTGCCCCTTCTTTTTCTAAAAGATTGCGAAAAGTTTGGGCTTGGTTAGCAGCGCGAGTTACTAAAATCGTTTGATTATGTAATGG
>JBKHER010000050.1:0-11858 GCA_046540715.1 Halothece sp. | reverse complement strand
CTAAGTATTTTTCGATAATAATGCCAGAATTAGCATTCCCGTAAAAGACTTGACGTAACATAGAAAGAAGATAAATGGGAGTGAGAATTAATCCCACTGCCGCTAAAAATACCATGCCGGTTTTGAAAAGGCCACTATAAGCATCACTGGTAGCAATTCCGAGGAAAACCGTTAACTCACTGACAAACCCACTCATTCCAGGTAAAGCTAAAGAAGCCATAGCAGCCACGGTAAAGAGGGCAAAAATTTTCGGCATTTCTTGTGCCATACCGCCCATTTTTTCCATAATCAGGGTGTGAGTACGTTCGTAAGTTGCTCCCGCAAGGAAGAATAGCGCAGCCGCGATTAAACCATGGGATAACATTTGGAGTACCGCGCCATTTAAACCCAGTTCGGTGTAGGAAGCAATTCCGAGTAACACAAAGCCCATATGAGAGATGGAAGAATAGGCAAGGCGACGTTTCAGGTTGGTTTGACTAAAGGCAGTCAATGCACCGTAAACGATATTAACTACGCCTAAAACAGCTAAAACAGGGGCAAAATAAACATGGGCATGGGGTAACATTTGAACGTTCATCCGAATTAATCCATAACCCCCCATTTTCAATAAAACCCCTGCTAAAATCATGGAAATTGGCGCTGAAGCTTCACTGTGGGCATCTGGAAGCCAAGTGTGTAGGGGAAAGATAGGAAGTTTCACACCAAAAGCAATTAAAAAGCCCACATAAGCTAGCATTTCTGCAGCGAAGGGAATATTCTTCATTCCCATTTCTGTCATGTCAAAGCTGATGTTATCGCCATAGAAAGCTAACCCTAAGCCAGCAATCAGGATAAAAATAGACCCGGCAGCCGTGTAGAGAATAAACTTAGTGGCGGCATAACCGCGCTTTTGACCACCCCAAATTGAAATTAAAAGATAAACGGGAACCAACTCCAGTTCCCACATTAAGAAGAATAATAGTAAGTCTTGAGCAGCGAATACGCCAATTTGGGCGCTATAGAGAATTAGAATCAGTGTATAGAATAATCTCGGTTTCTCAGTGACGTTCCATGCGGCGACAATGGCAAGGGTAGTAATTAAGCCTGAAAGAACAATTAAGGGCATGGATAAGCCATCTACGGCTAAAGACCAGTTTAAACCGATTTCAGGTAGCCAAGGATAGCTTTCTTGTAGTTGGAATTGGCTGTTATTCAGGTTAAAGTTTTGCCCAAAGGCATAAAGAGTGAGCAAAAAGTTAATTAAACTAACGCTAAAGGCGTACCAGCGAAGGGTTTTTCTGGGAAAAAAAGGAATGATACTCGCGCCAAGGAGAGGGAAAAGGATCATGGCACTTAACCAAGGCATTTGAAACTCCATAATGTAACAATTAGGAATAAATACTTATGACAGTGTATTTTATTATATTAAGAGATGTTAAGTTTTGAAAAGCGCAGAGAAACAAAAAGCGATAGAAAAATTTAATGGTTTGCAGTTAGTCTCTATGGTTCATACTTTAATTAAGCTAGATTTATGAAACTTGCCCTCGATCAATACGCCCATCTGGATTCTCCGATTCACCTTGCGCCTCAGTCTCTGAAATTGATTGCCCTTGGGGCTTTGATTTTTGCCTTTGCCTTTGTAGAAACCTTACACTTACTCCCGATTATGGTTTTGATTACAGGGGTAATTTTGCGGCTATCTCGACTCCCTTTGCGATTTCTTTTATCTCGTCTGCGCTATCCGGGGCTGTTTATTGTCGCGGTGGTACTGGTTTTACCTTTAGTTTCTGGGGAAACGGTGATCTGGGAAGCGGGAGGAATTACCATTCGACAGGAAGGGCTGTTGTCAGTGGTGTTGATTGTGACTCGTTTTATTTGTATTTTGACAATTAGTTTAGTTTTATTTGGGAGTGCACCTTTTTTAAGTAGTATTAAGGCAATGCGATCGCTGGGTTTACCTTGGGTCATTGTTGATATGACACTATTAGCTTATCGGTATCTTGAATCCTTTGGCGATACCTTAACTACGATGCAACGGGCGATGAAATTACGGGGGTTTAAGGCTAATCGTTTTAACCGTCGTCATGCTAGGCTTTTAGCCTCTTTAATGGGGAGTTTATTGGTGCGGAGTTATGAACAGTCACAACAGGTGTATCAGGCGATGATTTTGCGGGGTTATGGCTATGGATTCCCCCAACAGGAAGCGGGGTTACGAGAGGCGTTACAAGTGGCTACGCCTGTGATGCAGTTTTGGTTTTGGTTTACTTGCGCGATCGCGCTAAGTTTGGTGATTGCAGAAATTATTACTTAATGTTTATGAAAGAATTGACAGAGTTTCCCCAAGTCAAAACCTCAGAAGAATGCGCCCTCGCCCTTGAGGAGTTACAATTTGCTTATCCCCAAAAACCCTCAATTCTGGATGGAATTAACCTCACCATTCAACCCGGGGAAAGAGTGGGGTTAATCGGCCCCAATGGCGCTGGGAAAACGACTCTATTTCTCTCGATTTGTGGGATTCTAGAAGCGAAAGCAGGCAATATTTTTGTGTTTGGGGAAGCGGTGAAACCTAGAACCTTTAATCCCAATATTGGGTTAGTGTTTCAAAACCCTGATGATCAACTATTTTGCCCCACGGTTTGGGAAGATGTCGCTTTTGGCCCCGAGAATTTAAAATTATCTCCTTCAAAAGTAAAAGAGCAAGTGGAAGAGGCGTTAGAGATTACTGGCACTTCCGCACTGGCTCATCAGGTTCCTCATCACCTTTCTGGTGGGCAAAAGTGCATGGTTGCCATTGCTACGATTTTAGCTATGCAGCCACAAATTATTTTATATGATGAACCCAGTGCCAATCTTGATTTATATGCCCGCCGTCGTCTGATTGATTTTCTGAAACTCTCAGAACAAACGAGTCTTATTTCTTCTCATGATTTAGAGTTAATTTTAGAGGTCTGCGATCGCGCGATCCTTCTCGATCAAGGTAAAATTATTGCAGATGGCTCTTGCCGTGAAGTGATGGCAAATCAAGAGTTAATGGAACAACACAGGTTAGAAAAGCCTCATTCTCTTTTTCATCATCATCATTAAATGTTATTGGTGATTAGATGACAAAGGACAAGGGACTAACAACTATCAAGCCCTTCTATTTCCCATTCCTTCGTGGCATGTCAAGTGATATTAAGGATTGGGAAAAAATCCCTGAAAACCAATGGAGCTAAGCGGACTCGAACCGCTGACCCCCTCAATGCCATTGAGGTGCTCTACCAACTGAGCTATAGCCCCTAGTGCATATATCATCATCCCGTAGTCTTGCTCATTTTGTCAAGACTTCAACTCAAATCATTTGGCAAGTGTCTCGAATTTAACCAAGATAGCCCAAACAACTTCCCATCATAACCGATGAAAGCATAATGGCAGCAGCTGCCAAAGCAACTAAGGTTCCGGCAAGCATAAGGGAAAATTCTTGATATTCAAACGCTGATTGCATGAGGTGTAATGACCAAGCGACCAGCGCGATGTCAAAAATGAGAATAAGTAGCAACATATTTAACAAAATGTAACATTTATTTCTATCCTAATACAT
Source organism: Halothece sp. (assembly GCA_046540715.1). GTDB lineage: Bacteria > Cyanobacteriota > Cyanobacteriia > Cyanobacteriales > Rubidibacteraceae > Halothece. The sequence continues at coordinate 8,299 of JBKHER010000050.1, read as the reverse complement.
AAGTTGCTAACTTTGTTGTCTGCTAAATAATTTTTGTTAAAAGAATTAAGTAATACGAACAGAAACGCCCTGCTGCCCAAGATAATGCTTGATTTCAGAAACCGTTAATTGCCCATAATGAAGGAGAGAAGCGAGGAGAGCGGCTTCGGCTTTTCCCTCGGTAAAGGCTTCCTCAATATGCTTAACATTACCAGCCCCTCCTGAGGCGACAACGGGAATTGCTACAGCTTCACTAATGGCACGGGTTAAGGGGAGATCATAGCCAGCTTGCGTGCCATCGGCATCCATGCTCGTCACTAATAATTCTCCAGCGCCGCGCTTTTCCATTTCTTTCGCCCATCTCAGCGCGTCAATCCCTGTATTTTCCCGTCCACCGCGCACATAAACCTCCCAACCGGGGTTATCTTTACTCTTGCGCCGACGGGCATCAATGGCAATGACAATGGACTGTTTGCCTACTTGCTGGCTAGCTTCATTCACTAAGTCAGGGTTACGCACCGCCCCGGAGTTAATGCTAACTTTATCCGCCCCGGCTCTTAACAAATTCTTAATATGTTCTAAGGATTGAATACCACCGCCAACTGTAAGGGGAATAAACACTTGTTCGGCAGTTTTTTGAACGACATCGAGAATGGTGTCTCGTTCTTCATGAGTGGCGGTAATATCTAAAAAGACTAATTCATCAGCGCCAGCCTCGTCGTAGCGTTTTGCTAATTCTACGGGGTCACCAGCATCACGAAGATTAACAAAATTAACGCCTTTCACGACACGCCCAGCGTTAACATCGAGACAAGGTAAAATGCGTTTAGCTAAAACCATCTCAGTTCCTCCAATCGGTTATCATCTGTTTAATTATGGCGATCAAACGTTCCTCAGAACAAGGAAAATCTAAAAATCAAAGTAAAGGGGAGAGGAAGCAACGGAATGAGTTGTTACAAAGTCATTCTACGGCTGAGGAAAGTAATAGCAATGAAGAGTCTCTGCGCCCCCATCGCCTTGATGATTATATAGGACAGAAAGAATTAAAGGCGGTTTTGAGGATTGCCATTACGGCGGCAAAACAACGGGGAGAGGCGATGGATCATTTATTGTTATATGGTCCTCCCGGTTTGGGAAAAACCACAATGTCTCTGATTTTAGCTTCTGAGATGGGAGTACAATGTAAAATTACCGCAGCTCCTGCCTTGGAACGCCCACGAGATATTACAGGACTATTGGTGAATTTAAATCCGGGGGATGTGCTATTTATTGATGAGATTCATCGTCTAAATCGGATTACGGAAGAGTTACTTTACCCAGCGATGGAAGATGGACGGTTGGATATTACCGTGGGAAAAGGACAAAGTGCGAAAACACGCAGTATTCCTTTAGTTCCGTTTACCTTAGTGGGGGCAACGACAAGGGTGGGATCATTAACCTCTCCGTTGCGCGATCGCTTTGGGATGATTCAACGGTTACAGTTTTATGAGTTGGATGAGTTAACTGAGATTGTTTTACGCACCGCCCAAGTTTTAGAAACTGAGATTGTTTTAGAAGGGGCAAAAGAAATTGCAGCGCGATCGCGCGGAACGCCTCGAATCGCTAACCGTCTCCTTAAACGAGTTCGAGACTATACACAAGTGAAAGAATTGGGAACAATTACCGAAGAGATTGCTGCTGAAGCACTGGAATTATTCCAAGTGGATAAAATGGGCTTAGACTGGACCGATCGCCTCATTCTCAATACCATGATTGAGCAGTTTTATGGGGGGCCAGTAGGGCTAGAAGCTGTGGCGGCGGCGACAGGAGAAGATTCTCTCACCATTGAAGATGTTTACGAACCTTATTTATTACAAATTGGCTTTTTACAGCGAACGCCAAGAGGGCGCATGGTTACGGAAAAAGCAATAGAACATTTGGGGTATTAATGGATAATAGCATTTTCCACCCCCCTTAATCCCCCTAGCCCCCTTTGAAAGGGGGAAAAGAAGGGGTGGTGTGTAGCGCAAAATGTCCAAAATGGTATAAGAAATTGTTGAAGATGCTGAAAGAATAAGGGACAATAAGCAGGGGAAGTGCTGGGTTTCTCCAGCGTTATTCCTAGAGTCAAGAATAGTCTTTGTTGTCTTGTGTGGATTACCTCAAACCCAGAACGAGCTTTAACGCCGAGCGCGATCGCGCTTGGGAATTTTGATGGTGTTCACCGTGGACACCAAAATGTGATTAAACCAGTTTTACAGCAGTCGGTTCGTTCCACTGTTGTCACCTTTGATCCGCATCCCAGAGAATACTTTAGCGGTGAATCTTGTTCTCTATTAACCCCCTTAGAGGAAAAAATTAGCTATCTCAAAGCCTTAGGAGTAGAACAATTAGTCTTATTACCCTTTAATCAGGAATTAGCCTCTCTTTCCCCCGAATCCTTTGTTAAAGAGATTTTGATGGCAAAACTTAAACCGTCTTATATTAGTGTTGGCGAGGATTTTCGATTTGGTTATCAACGCCAAGGAACTGCCGAAGACTTGAGCGCGATCGCGCTTACAGAAAATATCACCGTCAATATCGTGCGCCTCAAAACCAACCAACAACAACGAATTAGTAGTTCGCGAATTCGTGAATCTCTTAAGACAGGGAATATAACCCTTGCTAACGAACTTTTAGGACGACCCTATACACTGACAGGAACAGTAACAACAGGAGAAAAACGAGGACGCACCATTGGCTTTCCCACCGCTAACCTAGTTCCAGAGCTTAATAAACTCATCCCTCGTTACGGCGTTTACGCTGTAGAAGTGACCAGTCCCACTTATTCGATCCTAGAGCCGCAAGCGGCGGTGATGAATATCGGAATGCGCCCCACGGTCAACGGGAAACATCCCACAATAGAAATTCATCTCTTAAACTGGACAGGAGACTTATATTCCCATCCCCTCAACGTTGCCATCAAACAGTTCCTACGTCCAGAAGAGAAATTTTCTTCCCTTGACGAACTGAAAGCTCAAATCACTCGCGATTGTGAACAAGCATCCACTTTACTAATCCCAAACTTATGAGAGACCAGATTCAAAAACTGACAGAGAATATTGCCCAATTTTTTATCGGGAAAGAAACCTCCGTTCGCCTAGTCATAGTTGCGCTTCTCAGTGGCGGTCATATTTTACTAGAGGACGTTCCAGGGGTGGGGAAAACGTTACTGGCGAAATCTCTTGCTCGTTCCATTAACGGTAAATTTCAGCGCATCCAATGTACTCCCGATTTACTTCCCTCTGACGTAACCGGAACCAGTATTTGGAATCAGCGCGATCAAATTTTTGAATTTATCCCCGGTCCTATTTTTGCTAATATATTCCTCGCTGATGAGATTAACCGCGCCACGCCAAGAACCCAATCCGCACTTTTAGAAGTGATGGAAGAACAGCAAGTGACAGTTGACGGGGAAACTCGTCTCGTCGCAAATCCCTTTTTTGTCATTGCCACTCAAAACCCCGTGGAGTATCAAGGAACATTTCCACTACCAGAAGCGCAGATGGATCGCTTTACCCTTTGTCTCAGTTTAGGCTATCCCACTGCCGAAGAAGAGTTACAAATGCTACAGCATCAAGGAAATAAAGTTGAAGATTTACCGACTTCTCTGTCACCGCAAGACATTCTAATGTTACAGCAGCAGGTTTTAGAGGTAAAAGTCGCAACTTCTCTCCAGCAATATATTTTAAGTCTCGTTCGCGCTTCCCGAGAAGATGAAGATGTCACCTTAGGGGTTAGTCCTCGCGGCGCAGTTTCTCTACAACGTACCACACAAGCACTTGCTTTCCTAGAAGGAAGAGACTATGCCATCCCAGATGATGTTAAATTTCTCGCCCCCTATGTTCTCTCTCATCGTTTAATTACGGCTGGGGGAAGAAAAGAAAAAATGATTATTGAGCGTCTTTTAAGATCAGTTCCTGTGGAAAGCTGATCCTTGCTTTTCCATTCCTAATCCCGCAATAAAAAGCGTCACTATAACAATTCCAGCAATTTGTCTGACTTCTAAATTCTCTTGTAGGATTAGCCAGGCTAAAATCGCAGTGAGAATTGGCTCACTGGAACCGATGAGGCTAGCTGTGGGTGCGCCAACTAAGCGAATCCCGATATTGGTACAGACTAAACCGCCAACGGTAACTAAACCTGACACCAAACTCCACAAAATGACGGGAACTAAAAGTGTTGTCGGAATCTCAATCCTCATTAATAAAACCGTCAAACTGGATAAGAGAAAAAGCAGGGTAAAGGTAACGAGGGAAAAGGAAAGGGGATGAAACTGGATTAAAGCTCTCTGCGCCACAGTTGCATAGAGTGCAAAGCCAATTCCCGCTCCTAAGGCGCATAAACTTCCAAATATAAACTGTGAGGATAAATTCGCTTGTAAGTTAGGGGTGACTAAAATTAAGCCGAGAATGACACCGCTAATAATCAGCCAACGGAAAAGGGTGGGTTTTTCTTGATTAAACCGCCATCCCAATAACAGCGCGATCGCGGGATGGATAAAAAATAAGGTAATAGCAATCCCTGTGGGAATATTACCAATCCCTAAATAGAGTAAAATAACCGTAACAAAATAAATACTACCGCTTAGAATCGGAGATTTTAAGCCTACGCCACTATCTTTGATCTCTAAAAAGGCTTTAGGATAAATTCGCCAAGCGAGTAATCCGACAAAAGAAGCCATAAAAAAGGTTCTAACTTGCAAAAATAAAACAGTATGCTCAAAATTAGGAGATAAAACCTCTCCGATGTCCGCAGTTCCTTCAAAAAAAAGGCGCACAATGACATTCTGTATCGACAGAAAAATTGCCGCCAACAGCATTAAAGCCATAATAAAGTTTCTCTAAAGTTAATAACGTGAAATACATTAGTGTTTGCTACATCCCCCAACCCCCCTTTTGAAAGGCAGGGCTTAGATGAATCATATAACACGATTGATTTTTGCCTCAGTTTTCGTTAAAGTACCGTCAATCCTAGTCTTTACCTTATAACTATCGTGTATCGTTGGAACATTTCTCTGGGAATCCTATTACTCTTAATCACCAGTTCCCTTTTTCCCGTCAAAGCCCAGTCTTCTCTCTATAATCCCATATCATTGCCCATGAATCAGGAAATTAACGATGAACTTTCTGCCGAGGATATTCCCACTGGAGAAGGGGGGTTTGCGCGAGACTATTATGTTGACCTAGAATCTGGAGATCAAATCTCAATCGACCTCAAATCTGATGATTTTGATACCCTTGTAAGGCTCATTGCCTCTGATGGGACAACCGTTGCCGAAAATGATGACGGACCCGATGGCACGACTAATTCTCTGTTATTTACTCGCATGAGTGAATCAGGGCGTTATATTATTCGTGTACGTGCTTTTGGGGAAACAGGTGGAGGAGACTTTACCCTTAAAATTACCCGTTTGCAAGCGATAGAAGAAAACTGATTTGATTTTTTTATGACAAAATTGCTGATTAGCAACGATGATGGCATTTTTGCGATGGGGGTTCGTACTCTTGCTAATACCCTCGCCACAGCAGGATATGAGGTAACCGTGGTTTGTCCCGATCGCGAACGTTCTGCAACAGGACACGGTTTAACCCTCCATCAGCCGATACGCGCCAATTTAGTGGACAGTTTATTTCATTCTGCGGTGACAGCTTGGTCTTGTTCTGGAACTCCCTCTGATTGTGTCAAATTTGCCTTAAGTGCCGTGTTAGACTCTCCTCCTGATTTGGTTCTTTCTGGCATTAATCATGGCTCTAATTTAGGAACTGATATTCTTTATTCAGGAACCGTCTCGGCAGCAATGGAGGGAACGATTGATGGCATTCCTAGCCTTGCTCTGAGTTTAGCCAGTTATACCGCAACTGACTTTACTACTGCAGCGATCGTTGCCCAACAATTATTAGAGAAATTACCACCGATTCCTAAAGGAACGCTTCTCAACGTCAATATTCCTGCAGTTAGCAAGGAAGAAATTGCAGGAGTGAAGCTGACTCGACAAGGGTTAAGGCGCTATATCGAACAATTTGAAAAACGTCTTGATCCCCGAGGTAAAAGCTATTATTGGTTAGCGGGAGAAGTCATTGAGGAGATGCCCCAACCCGAAGCCAAGGATTTACCCAGAGATGTTTTGACTGATGTGGAAGCAATTAGCCAAAACTATGTTACGTTAACCCCTCTCGAATTTGATCTCACCAATACTACCAGTTTCCAGTCACTACAAAAAGCTGGTACTGATCAATTAAGTCTTTGAAAGATAAGTGAACTACTCTTTCATCCCTCCTGAGTAACTCATGGGAAGGTTAACTGTCTTCATTTAACTTAACATTAGTTGTCGATACAAAATTATTCCCAGAATGGTTACTGTAAATGCTTTTGCAGGACTTTAGGGCTTTAAAATCTAAATTAGATACTAAATTTTATTAATTTTTAATGCCTTTTTCTCAGTTTTCTTTGTATCGTTACTAACGGTGTAGAAAGTTTACAAGGTCATAAGTTTATGTATCCGCAATTTACGGTGATCCCCCGCTATCAGTTAGATGACCAACTCCCTTGGCTAGAAGGGGTTGATCCTTTAAGAAACTATTGGATTGCTGTTAACAGCGATCGCGCTTTCACAGTTACACTGACGGGAGTCCAAGCAGATTCTTGGGACGAGTTTAAACAATTTATGCGCCAATTTCGGTCTCTTCAGCCTGGAGAATCCATTAAGATCGGAAACAACGATGAAGAAATTATTTGTATCAGTCCTAATTGCTATGCTTATGCCAGCGACGTGGATCACGCACCGATATGGCATCTCTTTGATGAAGAAAGCATAGACAGCCTGTTAATGACTGCCCATCCCGACTGGCAATGTTCCCAAAAAGACTTATTATTAGGTCGTTCCCAGTTAGAAGCCTCTTGGCAAACCACTGTAGCCGCTTAGCGTTGAATTTGGGCGAGTTCTTCCCAAGAAGCAAGCAGTTTAACAGCGACTGCTAAGAGCTTATCTTGTTCAGTGTTGAGTAGAAATTGCCAGGCAACATTCACATTAAATAAAGTAGTTTTAACACATCCTTTAATATAAACCTCGGTGGTTCCATCCTCAAGAAGTTTTTCATTGCCTTTTTGCGGAAATAACTTCATTCCAGTGGCTTCGGTTTGAAGATACTGCGCGATCGCGCTACTGCCAATCACTGGCTCTTCTAGTGGCGGATGTAATTCCCCATTAGAGACAAACAACTGAGCCACTCCTTGAAAATCTTGAGCATTCAGTCTCTGAAAATAAGTCTCAACTAAAGGAAGATCTAAATCTTCAATTGAGAGTTCTGGTGTCAGAAAAGCTGTTGACATGGTCAATTACCATTAATAACAACACACATTAAAGTAATAGGGCGAACTGCAGCCCGCCCTCATCACAGCGATTAAGCAAACGTTTTAGCAATTAAATAAACGCATCAACGCCCATGTCAACAACACAACGGCGAAGAAGAGTAATTTGCTGATTGAAATCGAGGTTTTGGATTTTACCAATTACCTGTCTTCCTGGTTGGGAAAGCTGGTATCCTGAAGGCATGGCAACGACTGTACCTTCCTCCATCCACTGCGCGAGACGATACCAGAATGCTAATTTAGTATTAGGGCTAAGAACACCATAACTACGGCTTTCAGGAGTGTTCACTTTTTCCACCAGATTCCGCATAAACTGTAACTGCTCTTGGTGACTCATCGCTTTAACTTGATCCATTAACCCTTGAGCAAGTTGTAATCTGGCAGCACCAGGAGCGGCAGGCGTAATAGATTTTCCAGTTTCTAGATAGATAAACCAGAGAGCTGCTAACTGTTCATCGGTGCTAAGTTTTTGGAACTCTTGAAGGGTGGTTTCGACTGCTCCGACTGGGCTATTGATGAAAGTATTGGTAGTAGCAACCATAATAGAAACTCCTTAATTTTGATTACAAATAATGATTTAACCTTTATTAAGTTCCATTATGTAAATTTTTGTTAACACTGACAACTATTTTTCTATAAAAATGCTAAATATCAACCATAAGGTGGAGAGGGAACTTCTGTGAGGGCGTTGGTCATTGGTCAAGAAACTTGAAAATGATAGAAACAAGTACAGTGATCAACCTAATATGAAATCCACCTATGGTTGCTACACCCCCCTGAGATCCCCCCAACCCCCCTTAATAAGGGGGGCAAGGGGGGATGCCTACGGCTCGGCTTACAGCCTACGGTATGTAGCATACACAGTTCCATTTCATATAACAAGGTGGGCATGGGAACGGAGTAATCAGCAGCAGTGGAGGGGGTGACCTCT
>JBKHER010000049.1:0-11894 GCA_046540715.1 Halothece sp. | reverse complement strand
ATTTGGAATCACTATACTTATGGATCCACTACTTCTTCAAGGGGAATCATGTCTGTTTCTGGATAGTAAAAAGATAGAATTTCCTTGGCTGACCAACCTTCTCGGGCAAGATGATGCGCCCCAATTTGACTTAATCCTACCCCATGTCCGAAGCCTCCGCCGATAAATTCATATTCGGTTAACTCACCGTTATTATTGGTGATAGGCTTGAGATAAAATAAGGTGCTGCGTGGGGGGCCAAAAGCACTACGGACTTCTGTTTTTTCTAAAGTGATCGTTCCTTGATTGGTTTCCACATCCATTTCTAGAATTCGTCCTGAGCGCGATCGCGCTGTCACTGCCATTTCTTTAATTTCTGTCACCGCTTCAGCATCAGGATGATTAATACGCTCTAAGTATTTCTGTAAATCCTCTGTCAAGTCCTCAATCTTGCTTTTCCCTTGCCAGCGAAAGGCGCGACTGCCAGTCTCATTAAATTCTTGTTTTTGATCAATGAACTCGCGAAAATTCTCTTCCTGATTCAAGGGGCGTTTTTCTAAATCCCATACAGGCTTAGTGGAATCAATGACCGATTTTAAGTAGGGGCGTTGCTGACCATCCCAAATATCGTTAAAATAAGCGGTTACTCCGCCTGTGGTGGAAGAATAAAGGGCATCCACTAATTTTCCGTCATGGCTGAGAATTTGTTTAGCCGTTTCTTCAATAGCGCGATCGCTGCGATCATTGGTTTCCTTCCATCCCCAATACACCTGACAATGAACCGTCGCACATAGTTCGTAATCATCCGCTTCAAAACGATGCAGATTTTTTAGGGCATAAGTCCGAGCAATAATTGCTTGCGCTTTCACCGCCTCAAATGGAACATTATGACCAATTTCATGGGGAACGACTCCCCGTAAATAATCTTCCACTTCCACCGTATTTACCAGCGTATAATTCCCATAAGAATTGGGCTGTAACTGCAAATCCCCTGGATAAAGCCGCCGTGGCGCATCACTGGCATCCACCTCAATGGTTTCCCCTTCGTGTCTAACCTCTAAGTTTTCAACTGTGTAGCGTTCCCCATTCACCTCAAAAGAGACAATGGGAATTTCCTCCAATACTTCTGTGTGTAAATAAGGGAGATAATAGCCTTCTTCCTCTAAACTTGCCAATAAAAATCGCCGTAATAAGGGACTCCGATAAATATCAGTTTTCGCCCAAACTTGCCAACGCCCAGGCTGGGTTACTTCCACCAATAAGCCTCGTTCTTCCCAGGTTTTGGCACTACTTTCAGCAGTTTCAAAGGTAGCATGATCACTTAAGACAACTCGTTCTCGAATTTCTGGCTTATCTAGAGCCTGATTCTCAATTTCTAAGGTTAAACGATTCGTTTCTAGAGAAATCTGTTCTCCATCTTCTTCAAATTCCACCTGTAAAGCCGCCTGATCAGGACTGGTAAGGACAATTTTATCCTCAGGATCTTCTCCAAATCGCTGCACAATCCCCACATCCATATAAAACGCCTCATTACCAAGCCCTGGCAGGATCACAGCAAATGCGCTGATTACCCCCAATACACCCACTCTCACCGCTAATTTAATTTTTTGCTTCATTATCTAAACATTTGCTTTACGATTCATCATATTCTCACCCTTGAGCATTCGTTTCGCTGCATCCAATAGCACCTCTTCTAAATAGGGCTTCGTGAAATAGCCTTTTGCCCCTAACCGACTTGCCATTTGGCGATGACGATCCGCCCCCCGCGAGGTCAGCATTCCCACTGGGAGATCAGCAAATCGCTCCTCTTGTTTCATGCGCGACAGTAATTCTAAACCGTCCATCCGTGGCATTTCAATATCACAGAACATCATATCGCAAGCTAGACCCGCTCGCAGTTTTTCCCAAGCCTCTTTGCCATCTCGGGCTTGTTCTACCCGATACCCTGCCTTAGTAAAGGTCATAGAGAGCAATTCTCGCACCGTAATCGAGTCATCCACAATTAAGACCATCGGTTCGGCTTCACCCTGTTCTTGTTCGGCGGCTTTTTCTTGTTGCGCCAGCATTGAGTTCATAACATCCTTACGGACTCGTCCATAGAACAGATCAATGAGTTCTAAAACATCCGCGATCGCCATGACACTCCCCTCGGAAGTAACCGTTGCCCCAGCAATACCTACAGGCTTCGGAACCGGCCCTGAAAGTTGTTTAATAACAATCTCTTGTTGTCCTAAAACTTGATCCACTTGTACGGCTACTAAATTACCCGTACTGCGGAGAACCACCACTGAAATTTCATCGGTTTCTGATTGAGCCGCATAAACATTACTCCGCGTCAGGGTGCGGTTATAAACAAATAGTTCTGATAAATGCTTAAAGGGAAGTAGCGTCGAACTCTTCTGCCAGCGAATGAAGCGTTCCCCTTTCTGATTAACTTTAATATTCTCCTTACTGGTTTCAAACTTATCTTCTACCCCATCCATGGGAAAGGCAATATTAGACTGATCCAGCTTACAGCAAAGCGCGGTTGTAATACTTAGGGTCAGAGGTAAACCAATAATAAAAGTCGTTCCCTTACCTGGAGTGGAATCAATATTGATACTACCGCGAAGTTTATTCAGAGAAGAACGTACCACATCCATGCCGACACCACGTCCGGCAAAGTCATCCGCTTGATCCTTGGTACTAAACCCGGGATGAAAAATAAAGTCAAAAATATCAATATCAGGCAGCCCATTCGCTTCTGCTTGAGAGATGATTCCTTTTTCAACCGCTTTACGACGAATGCGAACAGGATCTAACCCAGCACCATCATCAGCAATAGAAATAATGGTTTGGTTCCCTTGGTGATGAGATTCAACTTTAATTGTTCCCGTTTCTGGCTTCCCAGCTTGTTTTCGTTCTTCTGGAGATTCGATCCCATGGGTGATCGCATTATTAACTAAGTGGGTCATGGGATCATAAAGCTGCTCTAGGATCATTTTATCCACAAGCGTTTCTTTCCCTTCCACCTGTAATTTTGCTTTTTTATTCAGTTTTAAGGAAATATCTCGTACCGCACGCGGGAGACGATCAGCTACTTGCGAGAAGGGAACCATTCGCGCTGAGGTAAACCCTTCTTGCAATTGAGTCGTTACTTGGCGGAAAATACGAGCCTCTTCTTCAATTTCATCCACTAAAAACTCAATATCAGAACTAGATTCTCGCACCCTGACAATTAACTCAATCATTTCTTGAGAAAGCAGATGGAAGCCACTAAAGCGATCCATTTCTAGAGGATCATACTCTTGTTGTTTTTCATTTTGGTTGCTTTCATCACCATTTCCTGGCTTCCCGATCACTTGAGTCACTTCTTGATTGCGATAAGATTGACTCCCTAATAGAGAATTTTCTAATAAAGACCGTTCATAAAGGTCTTGCATTCGTACGCCCAAGTCATTGAGATTCTGAACTTGCTCTAATAAGTTATCTAAAAAGCGTCGTAATCGTTCTTGATCTTGTTCTAAGCTATTGCGATTAATCACTAATTCCCCAATCAGGTTATTGAGATTGTCCATTAATCGCACAGGGACTTTTACTGTTTGCTCAAATAAACTCGCCCCTCCTTGTTGAGCTGGGGCTGCTGGAGCGGCAGCTACAGGTTGGGCTGGGGCCGCTTCTTTTTTCTCTTGTTGGGAACTGACTGGAGAAATAGTTTCTTTAGAAACCCTAGGCGGTTGCTCGATATAGGTTTTTAGGGCTGTAATATCGAAGTTTTCGGTTATTTCTGTTGCGGCTGGGGAGGCAATGAGAGATTCTAAGTTTTCAAGGCTCTCGTAATACTGAACTGGATTTTGAGTGCTGCTGACTAGGCTTTCTTGAGCCAATTCTTCAATTAAGGTTTCGTTTTCACCATATTGATCTAGCGGTGACTCATTTCCTGTATCTTGGATAAAAGTTTGTTCTTCTTCATCGGTAAAAATGTCTTCTAGGTCTTCTAGTGGCTCAAACGTTTGTTCTGACCAAGAAGAAAAGCTATCTTCATTTTCAGAGTCTGTTTTTGCTTCTTCTGAGAAAATCGAAAGCTCATTTTCGCTGTCAGCACTCTCTGATGAGGATTCTAGAGAGTTAAATAACATTTCCCATTCCTCATTCTCCTGATTATTGCTGGGAGTTTCTTCTTCCTCTGAAGAAAAAGCACTTAAAAGATCATCTAACTCGTCTGAATCATCGGAACTCTCAGCAGGTTCTTGTTCAGAGGCAAAGATTTCCTGAAATAGATCGTCCTCGTCATCACTGCTATGGTTAGTCATCCATTGGTCTAAGTCTTCTTCATTGCCATCATCTTCAATGGCAGTTTCTTGCTCATTCCACCATTCGGCATTGTCTTCAGCAATGGTTTCCTGTTCATCCCATAGTTGCAAATGTTCTTCTGAGTGGTCGATTTCTGGTGATTGATCAACCTTCAGGTCATCTTCCCAGAAATCTCCTTCTAGGCTCTCTAAAAAGTTAAGATCCTCATCATCTTGCTGACTGAGAGCATTTGGCTCTGGCTCACTAGAAGTGCTAGTTTCGGGAATCCCATCGAGATCGGCAATGGTTATTTTTTCATCTAAGTCAAGGTCATCAACATTGGATTCCTCAATCGTAAAATTATTATCTTCTTCTTCCTCATTGTTTTGAATATCCCATGGTGAAGATAACTGCAAAGACATCGCCTTGAGTCGCTGACTGGGCTTAATTTTATAAGCTTCACCGAGTTTGATTAATTCTTGGGCTTCTCGAATATCTTGAATGGCACTTTCGGTAGCACTTTTGACGGAGTTTTCTGTCGCCGCGATCGCGCTTTGAGCCGTTTTTAAAAGTTGCACCCAAGTGGGAATTTTTGCCTGTCCCCCAATTTGTTCCAAAACTTGACAATGCTCTTCTAATTCATTCCGATAATAGGAAGGATTCTCCTGTTGAAGCAACTCTTCCATCGCTTTTAATTCCGCATCCACTTGCTGATGGAAAAATTCGCTTTCAGGGGTTAACTCACTTACTGTCGCTTCTTCGTGTAGAATCCGAGATTTGAGATAGTTTTTTGCCTCATTTAGGGTAGGCTGCAATCCTTTATAAACTTCCCGTTCGACTCCTTGAGTATATTCGGTGGGTTCTTCTGACATGACGTGCATATCCACTAACCCTTGGAAAGTGTCAAAGACTCGCCACAGCAAATCCTCCAAACGCTTATCACTCACCACTGAAGCCGTCCGCATCACCCCAAAACAGTCCTCAAAAAACTGTGCCATCTGTTGTAGGGTTTCCATTTCGTGAATCACTGCTCCAGTGTTTAAAAATTCCGCAGCGTCATAGAGAGTTTGTAGCGTTTCTGGCTGTCGCACTACCCCTGACAAGTTAAGGAGTCCACGTTCAATTGTTTCGAGATGAGTTTTTGCTTGGTTTAGATATTGGTTTTGGTCAAGGTTATGGGGTTGGGTTGACGGCATAGAACAAGATCCTTTCGGCGTTTGCAGTGGGAAGGGGGGTTAAGCTGAGATTAAATAGCAGAGAATCGTGCTTTGGTGTTAACTGAGGGTATAGCACTTTTTAATCATTTTAACAAGTTTACCCACCAATCTACCTCACAATTACGAGCCGTAAAACTCAAGGGGATATGGTACGATCTCTGTCTGGTTTATCAATTAAAGAACTCAATGCTCACCGTTGCTTTACCCAAAGGGGCGCTACTCGAAGATAGTATCCGTTTACTTCAAGAGGTTGGTTTAGATTTTAGTGCTTTCAATGATCCGAAAAATCGGGCGTTACAAATTGTTGATCCCACCGGACAGGCGAGGGGGTTATTAGTGCGAGCTTTAGATGTTCCCGTTTATGTCGCCTATGGACAAGCGCAACTCGGCATTGTCGGGTATGATGTCCTGCGAGAAAAAAAGCCCAATGTTGCTGATTTGGCGGATCTCAAGTTTGGCTATTGTCGGCTGTCAGTGGCGGTTAAATCAGATAGTGGCTATCAGCGATCGCTGGATTTACCAGCTCATGCTCGGGTCGCCTCTAAGTTTGTCCAATGTGCCCTTCATCACTTCCATGAGCTAGACTTACCAGTTGAAATCGTTCCCCTCTATGGCTCTGTAGAACTCGGCCCCATTACGGGAATGTCTGAGGCAATTGTCGATTTAGTTTCGACAGGGCGAACCCTACGAGAAAATGGCTTAGTCGAAGTAGAGCTTTTATTTGAAAGCACTGCTCACCTCATTGCTCATCCTTTAAGTTATCGCCTCAATCATCGAAATTTAGCCCACTACTGTGAGGCGATTCGGGAAAAATTGATGGTCAAAAATGAACCGTAATGAGCAGTGACATCTGACCTCTAGCTACTAGAACTACCGGTAAAGACTCTTGCTAGTTTGGTGAAATTTTCTAGGACATTCCCTGTGCCTAAAACCACACATTGCAAGGGATCAGGAGCAACATGGGTAACAATGCCAGTTTCATGGCTAATTAAGGTATCTAGTCCTCGTAACAGTGCGCCTCCACCGGCAAGCATAATGCCCCGATCAATAATATCGGAGGCGAGTTCAGGGGGAGTGCGTTCCAAAGTCCGTTTGACAGCTTCAACAATCACCGAGAGGGGTTCGGACATACTTTCTCGAATCTCTGGGGCTTTAATCGTTACCATTCGGGGTAACCCTGATAATAAATGCAACCCTCGCACTTCCATGGAAAGATCATCATCCCCTTCGGTAGGATAAGCAGAACTCACCCGAATTTTAATTTCCTCGGCAGTCCGTTCTCCAATAACGAGGTTATGAACCTTTTTCATATATTGCGTAATCGCATCACTGAGTTCATCTCCAGCAACACGCACGGACTCACTGAGTACCGTTCCTTGTAAACTTAAAACGGCGACTTCAGTTGTCCCGCCCCCAATGTCAATAATCATATTTCCAGTGGGTTCAGCAACAGGTAAACCCGCACCAATGGCGGCGGCGACAGGTTCATCAATCAAATAAACATCTCTGGCCCCGGCTTGAATCGCTGCTTCCATCACTGCCCGTCGTTCAACTCCTGTTACCCCCGACGGAATGCCAATTACAATTCGAGGGGCAACCAGGGTTCTTCCCCCATGAACTTGCCGAATAAAATGCTTTAGCATCAACTCAGCAGTATCAAAGTCTGCGATCACGCCATCTCGCAGGGGACGTAACGCCACCACATTCCCGGGAGTTCGCCCTAACATTTGTTTGGCATCTTCCCCAACTGCAAGCGCTTCTTTCGTTTCTTGATCAGTTGCGACCACGGATGGCTCTTCTAGGACAATTCCTTTTCCTGAGACATAAACTAAGGTGTTTGCTGTCCCTAAATCAATTCCCATATCCCGCGAAAGGGATAACCGACTCCAAAAACCCACGTATTTGCCCCCAATTAGTTTTCTGTATTATGACAAACTTGAATAATTCATGTGGATTTTATGATCTTTACTGACCTTAGGTCTAGTGGGAGAGTCACAATTTTTAGAAATTTCTTAATGAAGGTTAAACTAAGGGGAGACTTTGAGATTGTTAGGGAGATTGTCAAATGAATCTAAACGTGGTTCACCTGGTTGGTCGTGCTGGTGTTGATCCAGAGGTAAAGTATTTTGAAAGTGGTAAGGTTTTATGTAAATTTCCTCTGGCGGTGGATCGACGCAGTAAAAAAGATGATAAGCCAGACTGGTTTGAGCTGGAAGTCTGGGGACGGACAGCAGAAGTGGCTTCCGAGTATGTTCGGAAAGGAAAACAAGTAGCAGTGCAGGGCAAATTGAAAATTGAGAGTTGGCAAGATCAAAATGGTAATAATCGTTCTCGCCCCGTGATTCGGGTTGATCGTCTGGATTTATTAGGCTCGAAAGGCGATTCTCAAGGGGGGTCAGGAGGGGATTATGCCCCAGATGAATTTTAATTTCTCTCTCCAGAAATTTGGCGACTCTTCCATTACCCTGTAGTCTAGAATTTGTAGCAAGAAATACAGGTACATAAAAATATGAGTCGTTTTCGTCAAGCTGTCGAAGCGCAAGAGTTTTTAGTAACCGCTGAGGTGACTCCTCCCAAAGGAGGGAATCCTGAGCGGATGCTACAGGTTGCACAATCTTTAAAAGGGCGTGTTCATGCGGTCAATATTACTGATGGCAGTCGCGCTGTTTTAAGGATGTCGTCTTTAGCCGCTTCGGTCGTTCTCTTACGTCATGAAATTGAACCCGTGTGTCAAGTGGCGTGTCGCGATCGCAATTTAATTGGGATTCAAGGGGATTTAATGGGCGCTCATGCTCTGGGGATTCGCAATATCCTCTCTCTCACCGGTGATCCAGTGAAGTCTGGAGATCATCCCAAAGCCAAAGCGGTGTTTAATTTAGAGTCGGTGCGCTTATTGAAGTTAATTAGAAAGCTCAATGAAGGCTTGGATTATAATGATAATTCTCTCCCTGATGGAGAATTAGATTTATTTCCTGGAGCAGCTGTGGATCCACAGTCGGATAGTTGGTCGGGGTTAACCAGACGCTTTGAGCAAAAAGTTAAGGCGGGAGCGCAGTTTTTCCAAAGCCAGATGCTGACGGATTTTGATCGCCTAGAGATGTTTATGAATGAGGTGGCTACTCCCGCGAATAAGCCTGTTTTAGCAGGAATTTTCTTGTTTAAGTCGGCGAAAAATGCCCGCTTTATTCAGAAATACGTACCAGGGGTTCATATTCCCAAGCAGATTATTGAACGGTTAGAAAAAGCACAACATCCGCTCCAAGAAGGGATTAAAATTGCTGCCGAACAGGTGCAAAGGGCGCGTGAACTTTGCCACGGGGTTCACATGATGGCAGTTAAGAAAGAGGAAGTAATTCCCGAAATTCTTGATTTGGCTGGTGTTAAGCCGGTGGAAGGGGTGAAACTTCCTGAAACGGCGCGAGTTCGCTAATAGCTCCCTTTTCAGTAATCCTGCTGGTAATTAATTAGGGGTAAGACACTCGCGATCGCAGCGTTACCCATCTAATCCCTTTTAGAGCGGTGACGCTGTTCAAATTTAATCTTAATCCTGTTGCCATGAGATCTTTAAAGCCATGTTCTGCAATTGTTTGTTAGACCAATTGCTTTGCTACATCAGGCTTAGATAGCAATTCTCACTCCAATGAGGTAAATTAGCCTGTAGTACGCTTGCCTATTGAAGTGTTCCCAAAGGCAATCACTTTGTATCTTACTTCACCTGAAAATGCTATATTAACGAAAATCCCGATTAATCGTTAATATACATTTAAAAAGATTTCAGTATTAATAAAATCAATAATAATGCCTTTTAATACTAGAGCAGGTCAATATGTAGAGCAGTTGACGGGATACAAAGCATTTATTCCCGCTCCTCTCCCTCCAGAGCCTCCCATTACTATAGATCAAGAGTTATGGCAACTTTTATCACAAGCAGACCGTGCTTTAGGACGCTTAGACGGTTCAACAGATGCGCTTCCGAATCCTGACTTATTTGTATTTATGTATGTTCGTAAAGAAGCGGTTTTGTCTAGCCAAATTGAGGGAACACAAGCATCATTAATGGATGTCCTAGAATTTGAATCAAAAGCCTCCGAGCCTGATAATCTTTGGGATGTGGAAGAAGTTATTAACTATGTAGCTGCAGTCAATTATGGTTTAGACCGTTTAAGAACTTTACCTGTATCGCTCCGTTTAATTCAAGAAATTCATGAGAGATTGATGAAAGGAGTGCGAGGCTCTCAAAGGAACCCAGGAGAATTTCGCAATAGTCAAAATTGGATTGGTGGTGAAGGTTCAAATATTAGGAATGCTTTTTATATTCCTCCTCCACCCCATGAAATGAAACAAGCATTATACAACTTAGAAAAATTCTTACACGATTCAACCCCTTTACCTGCTTTAATTAAAATCGGAGTGGCTCATGCTCAATTTGAAACCATTCATCCTTTTTTAGATGGAAATGGCAGAACTGGACGACTGTTAATCACATTTCTACTATGTGAGCAAGATATTTTAAAGAGACCACTACTTTATATTTCTTACTACTTAAAAAAGCATCGAACTGAATACTATGATTGTTTACAAGCAGTCAGAGATGATGGTAACTGGGAAAGATGGCTGAAGTTTTTCCTTCGTGGTGTTTTTGAGGTTGCTCAGGAAGCCTCTCAAACGGCTCGTCAAATTGTAGATCTTAAAGAAAAACACCGTCAATTACTTTTAGATAAAATGAATCGTCGCTCTGGTAATGCCATAAATCTTTTAGAAATGCTTTACTTTAAACCAATTGTATCCGTAGAAAATGTACAAGAAATTATAGAATTATCCTATCCTAATGCTAATCAACTAGTAAAAGACCTTTGTGACCTAGAATTACTAGAGGAGATAACTGGTCAAAAACGCAATCGAATTTTTGCCTATAAACCTTTTCTAGACGTATTTCAAGATGATTGAAATTTTTCTGTATCTTTATGCGATACTTTCTATTGCTTATTTCTACTTGCTTACTGGTTACCTTAATCGGCTGTCCTCAAAATGAAACTGTCCCAAATATTCGAGCTGATCCTTTACCTCAAGATGAGTACATTCAAATTTATTTTAATCAGAATCAAGCTCAGGGAGCCAATTATACTGATCCCTATCGAAATATTGCGCGATCGGGCGATAATTTAGAAGACATTATTATTAATAATATTGACTCAGCAACCGAAACGATCGCGCTAGCTGTTCAAGAGTTTCGCTTACCAAAAATTGCTCAGGCTTTGGAGAAAAAGAAAGAAAGTGGCGTTAAGGTTCAAGTAATTCTAGAAAATGACTATAATCGCCCTTGGAGCGATTATTCACAAGCAGAAATTAATCAATTAACAGAACGAGAAAGAGCGCGTTATGAGGAAGCATTTCGGCTAATTGACATGAATGAAGATGGAACATTAAGTCAATCTGAAATCAACCAACGGGATGCACTGGTAATTCTAGAAAATGCAGGAATTCCGATTATAGATGATACAGCAGATGGTTCTAAAGGAAGTGGTTTAATGCACCACAAATTTATAATTATTGATCAGGAAACAGTTATTGTTACATCCGCTAATTTTACTATGAGTGGAATTCATGGTGACTTTAGCAACCCTGAAACTCTTGGCAATGCCAATAATTTAGTTAAAATTGATAGCAAAGAATTAGCTTCTATTTTTCAAGAAGAATTTGAGATTATGTGGGGAGATGGGGTCGGAGGAAAACCCGATAGCCGTTTTGGGCTTCAGAAACCTGAACGTGAGTTTTCAGAACTTCAAATTGGTGATAGTTTAGTTGCTGTTAATTTTTCCCCCACTTCTCCCAGCCAAAATTGGAAACAAAGTAGTAATGGCTTTATTGCTAAACATTTAGAAAAAGCCAATAATAAAATTGATTTAGCCTTATTTGTATTTAGCTATCAAAACTTATCAAATAGTCTTGGTAAATTGCATAATAACGGAACCAGCATTAGAGGTTTAATTGATCGTTCCTTTGCTTATCGCTACTATAGCGAAGGATTAGATATGTTAGGAGTAGAATTAGCGCGAGATTGTGAAATTGCAGAGGATAATAATCCTTGGGAGTCTCCCATTTCGACAGTAGGTGTACCAGAATTGCCTGAAGGTGATAATTTACATCATAAATTTGCTGTTGTTGATGAGGAAATTGTAATCACAGGCTCTCACAATTGGTCAGCATCTGCGAATTATCGTAATGATGAAACGGTTTTACTCATTAATAATCCTACAGTTGCGGCTCATTATGATCGAGAATTTAAAAGATTATACGATCGCGCTGTTTTAGGTATCCCATCATGGCTAGAGAAAAAAATTGAACAGCAACAACAAAAATGTCTGGTCATCTAGTATCAAAATTTCGTAGCAATTCGGAGTAAATTAGAACGAATAGGCATACCCA